>JBEKRJ010000005.1:0-26770 GCA_049518835.1 Solirubrobacteraceae bacterium | reverse complement strand
CATGGCAACACTCGACTGATCGCGCAGGCAATCGCTGAGGGCCTTGGGTGCGCGCCGGCGCTTGCGGTCCACGAGGCCGGCGACCGCGTGCTGCAGGCCCGGCTGGTGGTGGTCGGCGGCGCGACCTACATCCACGGCCTCGCGGCGAAAGGCGCACGCGGCGCGCCGACGGCGCCAGACCGTCCCGCCGAGGAGGAGGAGCTGCCAGTCGCCGGCGCGCCGGGGCTGCGCGAGTGGCTTCGTCAGCTACCCCGCGCCAGCGGCACGTACGGCGCGGCGTTCGACACCCGTCTGGACAAGCCGCGCTGGCTGACCGGCGATGCCGCGCACTCGATCGCGCGGCGCCTCGCCAATCGCGGCTACGAGGTGCTCGCCGTGCAGAGCTTCCTGCTTCAAGACCCCGAGGGCCCGCTGCGCGACGGCGAGCACGACCGCGCTCGGGCGTTCGGCGAGCGGCTGGCGCAGTCGGTGTCGCTGCGGCCGACCACCCGGGGTGCGCCGACCAGAGTCGATCGCGTGCGCACGGCAGCCGCCGCTCGCCCCGCGCGGCGTCCGCGGCGGATCGGCTGAGCTTGCCGGCGCTAGGAGGAGCGGAGCGGGGGAGCAGGGCTACTCGGTCTCGGCTGCGGGTGCGTGCACGATCAGGACCGCGGCGGGGCTCGCGTTCAGGACCTGATGGCTGACGCTCCCGAGCAGCGCGGAGCGCACCTCGCCGCGTCCCCGCGAGCCCATCACGACGAGGTCGTGCTCACCGGTGTGCAGCCGCTCGAGGATCGTGTGGCCGGGGCGCCCGTGCGCCAGGATCTTGCGCACCGACAGGTCCTGGGGCAGGCTCTGCACGGCCTCGTCGAGCAGCTTGGCGTACTCCTGCTGGGTTTCGGCGGCGAGCGCCTGGAAGTCGACCCCGCCGCTGTACGCGGCGCCGCCGAGTAGCCACGACGCGGGGTCAGGCACGCTCGTGATCACGGTCAGGGTCGCGTTGTTGCGCTGCGCCAGGTCGGCCGCCTCGACAAGCGCGCGATCCGCGTGCGCAGAGCCGTCGATCGCCACGAGGATGTTGCGGAACATCCCGACGTGGGGCCCTACGGGCCCTTGGTATCGAGCAGGCCGCGCGACAGCGCGTACTGGACGAGCTCGGCGCGCGTCGCCAGCCGCAGCTTCTGCTGAATGTGTTGCCTGTGCGTTTCGACCGTTCGCACCGATAGGTACAGCTGGGAGGCGATCTCGGCGTTCGTGTACCCGAGCGCGATCCGCCGCAGCACGTCCACCTCGCGGTCTGTGAGGTCGTCGGGAGGACCGGGCGGAGGCTCAGCGGCGATCCGGGCGCCAAGTCGTGGATTGAGGTAGATCTCGCCGGCGGCCGCGCGGCGGACCGCCTCGACGAGCTCGGTGTCGGCGGCTTCCTTGAGCACGTACCCGAGGGCGCCCGCGCCGAGCGCCTCACGTGCGAACGAGGGCTCGTCCTGCATCGTCAAGACGACGATCTGGGTCTCCGGCGACTCCGCACGCAGCGTCGGAATCGCATTCAGCGACGAGCCGCCGGGCATGTTGAGGTCGAGCACGAGCACGGTCGGGTGGTGTCCGCGGACGTAGCGGCGCGCGGTCTCGACATCGCCGGCCTCGGCGACTACCTCGAAGCCCTGCTCGCTGTCGAGCAACAGGTGCAAGCCGCGGCGCACTACCTGGTGGTCGTCTGCGAGCACGATCCGCACCGCCGTCGACGCGCCGCCGTGTCCTTCGCTGCTGCCAGATTCGTCGGTGGCCATAGCCGTGGCTTGTCCCTTTCGGGAGCCACGGAGACTACCCTGCTCGAGGGCGGCGCGCTGCCAGTCGGCGTGCGGCGCCGGCGCGGCGCCCGCGGCGGTCAGCTGATCTCGTCCTCTTCGCGCTCGTTGAGCATCCCGAACAGGCCGTACACGACGGTGCTCAGGCCAGCCATCTCGAGGAGCACGATTGCGACCACCAACCACGTCGTTGGGGTCAGCGCCAGGATCACGATCATCCCGATCACCATCAGGATCGGCACCGCCATGCCGTAGATCATCCGGAAGTCGGCGCCGAACAGCCGCACGAAGGACTGATCGAAGCCGTGGAATGCGTGCTGGGGTGGCTGGGCCTGTGGGTCGGGCTGAGCTGTCGTCATCTGGTCCTCCGCGTCGTCGTGGTCATGCGCCAGTGAAGCTACGAGGGATGCGAGCCCGCGCCATCCGCGTTGCACTGCATGCCGGTTACGGCAAACCCACACAGCTTGACCGCAGTCGCCCGCATTGCGCAAGCGTGCGCCGAGCGCCGTGCGCCGAGCGAGGGTCGCCGACGAGCCTGGCTGCAAAACACCCCATATGTGGTGGGGGTTTGGTAGCCAGGCTCGTGCGGGAAGCCCCCGCAGCCCTTCACCTACGCGTCGGAGTGCTCCTTCTGCGGTTGCCACCCGGTGCCGCGGCCCGCCTGGCGGCGGCTGCGGCCAAGCTTGTGCTGGCGCGTCGTGTGCAGGCGCGCGAGCACCTCGAGCTCGCGTTCGAGCTCGGACAGGATCGCGTCCGGATCGGGGACCAGCGCGGCGTCGACCATCAAGCCGACCGTGACCTCGCCGCGGTAGCTGTAGATGCTGACGCTCATGCCGATGTCACCGGATGTCGGCGCCCACACGAGCACCGCCCGGATCGACGTCCCGGCCAGGTAGATCGGCTCGCGCGGCCCGGGGACGTTGGTCATCACCGCGGTGCCCTTGGCCGTCAGCAGATCGATGATCCGCCGCTCGACCGGCTTGGGGGTCAGTCCGGTGGCGCTCAGCAGCCCATAGGACACGGCGCCGTCGCGTGAGTCCTTGATTTCGGCCATCCGCTTGTGCACCTCGACGAGACGGCGGTAGCTGCCACTCGTCCCGACGGGGAGGGGGAGGAACACGACCCCGAACTTGTTGCCTAGCTCACGCGGGACCGGCTTGTCGAGCGGACGCAGGTTGTAGGGCACCAGCGCCTGGATCTCCGCCACCGTGCTGCCGCGATGTTGCAGGTAGTGGCGCAGCGCGCCGCTGACGGCGGCGAGCAGCACGTCGTTGATCGTGGCGCCGTTGGCCTGCCCGATCATCTTGATCTCATCGAGCGGCATCGGCGGGGTCCAGGCGACGCGCCGGCTGAGTCCCGGCTTGCCCTTGAACGCCGTCGCTGCATCCGCAGGCGTCAGCATCAGCCGCACGGCGGTTGCGCCGTCGCGGCTGATCGCGCCGGCGAGGCTGGCGACGTGGGAGGGTGAGCTGACGATCGAGGCGCCCTGCCGGGCGACGGCCGAGCCGATCTTCGCCGCGGCGCCACCGACGCGCACGACCTCGCTCAGCGCTCCGGCTGGGGGGCGATCGCGCTTGGCCAGGGGGGGCGGCGCGATCCCTGCGTCAGGCTGCGTGTCGGTCATCGACAGCAGCACGCGCGCAAGCGAGATCCCGTCGGCGATGCAGTGGTGGATCCTGCTGATCAGCGCGGCGCCCTCGCCGAAGCCGTCGACCAGGTAGCTGTGCCACAGCGGCCGGTGGCGGTCCAGCGGCATCGTCATCAGGTCGCCGACCAGCTCCTGCAGCGCCGCACGGTCGCCCGGGGCTGGGAGCGCTCGATGGTGCATGTGGTGCTCGATCGCGAAGTCGGGATCGTCGACCCACTTGGGCGGGCGCAGCGGCAGCCGGCTCTCGACCGGGCGCTGACGAAACCTGGGATAGCGATCGACGATCCGGGCCTGCATCAGCTCCTTGACGCGCTCCCAGTCAACGGGCGCGTCGAACAGCAGCACCGAGTTGATCACCATCAGGTTGGTCGGGCGGTCCATGTGCAGCCAAGCTGCATCGGCCGTCGAAAAGCGGTCACTCACGAATGATCTCCTCCTGGTGCACAAAGCCGGCGAATGCGCCGGCGTCTTTCCGAGCACTCGGCCTGCGCGGTGCGGCGCCCGCGTGAGCGCGGGGCGCAACGAGCAAACAGCCGGCGGCCGCCATAGGGCGACCCTAGGACGCCTGCCGGATCGATACATCCGGTGCGGTTCGTAGTCGTGATCCGTAATAAGGCGCACCGAGGCTGGCAGCACGCCGCGACTCAGCGCGCGGGGCGTGGTCGGCGGTCAGCCTTCGCCCCAGGCGAGCACGCCCGCGATGTCGAGCGTCGAGATCATCCCCGCGGGCCGCTGCGTGTCCTTGTTGGTGACGACGACATGGCTGGCGCTGTGCTTGGCCATCAGTTCCGCCACCTGCCGCAGCGGCGTCGACGAGTCGACCATCCCGATCGGGTCCTTTGCGATCTCCCTGGCCGTCTGCTCGGCGCCGGTGCGGATCCCGGCGCGAACGAGATCGAGGTCGGAGATGATGCCCCAGACGAGCGTCTTGTTGGCATCCTCGTCGGAGATGCCCATCACGACGATGCAGTGCACGTGGTGGGTGGCCATCATCCGGGCGACCTCGGTGACGGGGGCGTCTGGGTCGCAGGCAAGGATCCCGGGGTGCATCGCGTCGGCAACCGTGGCGTGCTCCAGCGACGGCAGCAGGTAACTACCGTGACCTGGCTGGCCCGTGGACATCGTCTCAGCCTCCTCGTCGTGCAAATTGGTGTGGTTGAAGGTAGTGAAAGGCTCGTCGGAGCGTCATCCGCGCAACGCGCGTGACCGGGTTCGGTGGTTCGCTCGCAAGCCGCAGCGTAGATGATGCGGGGCGGCCGTCGCGTCCGGGCCGGCGACCGGTCTGGGCGGCGGGAGGCACGCGCCGCCGGCGGCCGCTGCGGGACGCCAGTCGCTAGCGGCGCGGCGCGACCGCGGCTCGGATCGCGCGCACGAGGTCGGTCGCAGCGGCGTCCTTGAGCACGTACCCACTGGCGCCGGCGGCAAGCGCTTCGCGCATGAACGCCGGATCGTGCTCCATCGTCAGCACGACGACCGACGTGTGCGGCGAGATCGCCGACAGCCGCGTGATCGCGCCAATGCTCGAGCCGCCCGGCATGTTGAGGTCCAGCACCAGCACGGCCGGCCGGTGGCCGCGCACGTTGACGAACACCGATTGGATCGTGCCTGCTTCGGCGACCACCTGAAAGTCCTGCTCGGCTTCGAGCAGCATCCGCAGGCCGTTGCGCATCACCGTGTGATCGTCGGCGACGACGATCGTGATCGGGCCGCCATCCTTCGCTGGAGAGGCCACGAACGGACCTTACTACCGCGCGAGGGCAAGCGTGAGAAGCGTCACTGAGCGCGCCTTTCTACTGATTGCGACCCCGCGACGGTACGGATGCTGTCCCGGTCGCCGTCGCCTACGGTCGAGCCAGCTTCGACAAATCGGAGCGCCGCTGGATGTTCGACAACGTGATCGTGGGCCATTCCGGGCGGCGGCGTGCCGAGGACCGGCGCACGCTCGCGTCGTATCAGTGCTCATCATTTCAAGGAGCGTGACCGCACTATGAGCGCAGTATCCGTCGTGCAACCGTCGACCCGGCGCTTTCGCAACCGCCAGCATGCCGGTGAGGCGCTCGCCGAGCGCCTGCACGCGCGCGCCAGCGACCGTCCGGTCGTGCTGGCACCGGCGCTGGGGGCGGTCCCCGTGGCGGCCGTTGCCGCCGCGGCCCTGGACGCGCCCCTGGACGTGGTCGGCGCAGACGGACAACCGAGCGGCGATCGCTCGCCGGTCTCGCTTGTCGCGCGCACGGCGATCATCGTCGCGGACGGAATCGCGACCGGGACCACGGCCCGCGCTGCGATCGCGCACGCGCGCGGACGCGGTGCTGCCCGTGTCGTGCTGGCGGCCCCGGTCGGACGGGCGGAGTCGGTGCGGTCGCTCGCCGGCGAGGTCGACGAACTCGTCTGCCTGCTCGAGCCGCGCGTGCTGTGGTCGGTCGCCTTCTGGTATGAGAACTTCGACGCCGTCACGCAGTCGGAGGTCGACGCGCTGCTCGCGCGCCAAGCTGTGTCGTGAGCGACACGGGCGCGCACGATTCAAGCAGTCGTGACCGTCGCTTGGGTTGGTGCGATCACCGCGCGGGCGCGGCGATCGGCGCGCAGCCGTGACTTCGGTCAGACGTATTGGCATGAGCGCTTACGATTCGAGTTGCTCGGGAGTTGCCGATCTCTCCTGGGTCGATCCAAGGTCTGACGTCAGCACGCGTGCGGAGGCTCCTCGATGAGCGCGACTAACACCGTCTTTCACACCGCCACGATCGAGCATCAAGTCCTCGGCCCGCGCCAGGAGATGACGGCCGTGGCTTACAACCTCCAGTACACCAAGCCGCTCGTGGCCGAGTTCGTCGCGGGCAACCCATCTGTCAGCACCGACGTGCAACTCGTCAGCGTTCGCGACCACGAGCTCGTGCGAGTCAACCTTTACGGTCAGCATCCCAACCGTCCCGGGCGGCGGCTGTGCGCAATCGGCATCGGTGATGCGCGGGAGCGAGCCGTTGACGCGGCCAACCGCGTTTGGTTCGACTATCACGCCTCATTGCTGTTTACACGCGAGCTCGCCCCGGACCAGAGCTACACGCTTACGATCCGTCACCAGGTCCCGGGAATGCCCTCGCAGCGCGCCGCGACGATCGGCGTGGCCTACGACGTCCAGTATCTGGGTCCGCAGATCGACGCCGCGATCGCGCGCAACATGCCGACAGTGGACGAGGTGCACGTCGTCAACTCGGGGGACCACACGCTGATGCGCGTCAACCTCCACGGGCGCCATCCGTTGGATGCTGAGCGATCGATCTGCGTCGGGGGCATTGCCGACCGCCACTACCGTGCGATGGCCGCCGCCGAGCAGGCGTGGAAGGAGTACCACGCGTCGCTGCTATTCGCGGCACAGGCACTCGGCTCGGAGTAGATTACGAGTTGATGACCGGTCGTTGCGTGATCGATGTGAACGATCTCGACGGATTGTTCGAGGTGCTCACCCGCCGCGGCTACACGATTGTCGGTCCGACCGTGCGCGACCAGGCGATCGTGTACGACGAGATTTCGTCCCCGGCTGAGCTCCCGATCGGCTGGACCGATGAGCAGGACGGCGGTTACTACCGTCTGCGCCGACGTGAAGACCAGGCGCGGTTCGGCTTCGCGGTCGGCCCGCAGTCGTTCAAGCAGTACCAGCTGCCGCCGGACGTGACGGTAATGCGGGCACGGATCGACGAGGACGGCGCGCTCGCTGACGTGAGCGAGCCGGCGCGTGAACCGCGCAGGTACGCATTCCTGGGGGCTCGCTCCTGTGAGCTGCATGCGATCGAGATCCTCGAGCGGGTGTTGCTCGGCGGTCGCTACCCCGACCCCGCCGATCGCGCGCGCACCGACGAATTGCTGATCATCGCTGTGCAATGCGGTCAGGCAGGGGGGACGTGCTTCTGCGTGTCGATGAACACCGGGCCGGTCGCGCAGCGCGGCTTCGACCTCGCGCTGACTGAGATCATCGACGCAGACAGGCATTACTTCGTGGTCGAGGTTGGTTCTGAGCGCGGCGCTCAAATCGTTGCCGAGGTAGCGCACGCCGACGCTGCGGAGGTGGAGCTCGATGCCGCGCAGGCGGTGCACGAGCGCACTGCTGCGCAGATGGGCCGGGAGCTCGACACGACCGACATCAAGCAGTTGCTGTACCGCAACCAGCAGCACCCGCGCTGGGACGAGGTCGCCGGGCGGTGTCTGACGTGCGGCAATTGCACGATGGTATGCCCGACCTGCTTTTGCACGTCGGTCGAGGACGTCACCGACCTGCGGGGCGAGCACGTGGAGCGCCACCAGCGCTGGGACTCGTGCTTCACCGTCGACTATTCGTATATCCACGGCGGGTCGGTCCGCAACTCGTCGAGATCGCGCTACCGCCAGTGGATGACCCACAAGCTCGCCACCTGGTTTGACCAGTTCGACAGCTCAGGCTGCGTCGGTTGCGGGCGCTGCATCACGTGGTGCCCTGTCGGGATCGACATCACCGAGGAGGTGCGCTCGATTCGAGCAACCGACAAGGGGCCAAGCTGATGCGAACGATTGACGAGCTGATCGCCGAAGCGCCGACCTTCGCGGGGCTCGAGTCGGGTCAGCTCGAGTTCATCGCCGGTTGCGCGCGCAACGAGCACTTCGATGCGGGTTCGATGCTGATGCGCGAAGGTGACCCCGCCGACCGGTTCTTCCTGATCCGCCGCGGCATGATCGCGCTCGAGATCGAGTCGCCCGGCCGCGGCACGCTGATCGTCCAAACGCTCGAGCCGGGTGAGGTCGTCGGCTGGTCGTGGCTGTTTGCCCCGTACCGCTGGGCGATGGACGCGCGCGCGGTCGAGTCGACGAGCGTGATCGTCTTCGACGGCGGCTGCCTGCGCGGGAAGTGTGAGCAGGACCACGAGCTCGGCTACCAGCTGATGAGCCGTTTCACGGCCAATGTGATCGACCGGCTGCAATCGACGCGCCTCCAGCTGCTCGATGTCTACGGCAGTGCCCCATCCTCCGGCTGAATCCTCGCGCACGGGGCCGATGGTGCCGGCCCCGTTCGAGGTCGTCGGCAAGCGCCGCGACACCGCGGACGTGTGGACGCTCGAGCTCGAGGCGCGGTCCGGAGAGGCGCTGGCGTTCGAGCCCGGCCAGTTCACGATGCTCGCTGCGCGCGGCGCGGGCGAGGTGCCGATCTCGATCGGCGGCGACGCGGACAGCCCACAGCGGCTGGTGCACACGGTCCGCGCGGTCGGCCTGGCGACCAAGGCGGTGTGCGCGGCCGAGCTCGGAGACGTGCTCAGCGTGCGCGGGCCGTTCGGCCGTCCGTGGCCGGTCGACGAGCTGCGGGGCGCCGACCTGGTGATCGTCGCAGGCGGGATCGGGTTGCCGCCGCTGCGCCCCGCGATCCTGCGTATTCTCGCGCGCCGTGAGCAGTACGGCCGGCTGGTGTTGCTGTACGGTGGCCGCAACCCGGAGGAGCTGCTGTTCAGCGACGAGCTCGACGCATGGTCAGCGCGGGGAGTCGAGGTGATGGTGACCGTCGACAGCGCCGCTTCTGGATGGACCGGACACGTCGGTGTGGTCACGCGTCTCGTGCGCCGGGCCAAGCTCGAGCCGCGCACGCTTGTCGCGATGACCTGCGGTCCGGAGGTGATGATGCGCTTCCTCGCGGCGGCGCTCGCCGACCAGGGGGTCGGGTCCGAGCGCATGTACGCGTCGATGGAACGCAACATGCAATGCGGGATCGGGCATTGCGGCCACTGCCAGCTCGGGCCGACGCTCGTGTGCCGCGACGGCCCCGTGTACCAGTGGTCCCAGCTCGAGCACTGGGTTACCGTCCGGGAGCTGTGATGGGCGCCGATCGCGACAAGCCGACGCTCGCGGTGTGGAAGTTCTCTTCTTGCGACGGCTGTCAGCTGAGCCTGCTCGACTGCGAGGACGAGCTGCTGGCGGTCGCCGGCGAGCTGCAGATCTCATATTTCCTGGAGGCCTCGAGCGCGACGGTGCTGGGGCCGTATGACGTCTCGCTGGTCGAGGGATCGGTTACCACTCCCGAGGAGCAGGAGCGCATCCGCGAGGTGCGTCAATGCTCGCGAGCGCTGATCACGATCGGCGCGTGCGCAACTGCGGGAGGGATCCAGGCGCTGCGCAACTTTGCCGACGTGACGGAGTTCACGCGGCTCGTGTATGCGACGCCGCAATACATCTCGACGCTCGCGACCTCGACGCCGATCAGCGCCAACGTGCATGTCGATTTCGAGCTCCAAGGCTGCCCGATCTCAAAGCATCAGCTGCTGGAAGTGATCAGCGCGCACCTGAACCAACGCCGTCCGCGCGTGCGCCCGCACAGCGTGTGCGTGGAGTGCAAGCGGCGCGGCACCGTGTGCGTGATGGTCGCACATGGGACCGCGTGCCTTGGACCGGTGACACACGCCGGCTGCGGTGCGATCTGCCCCGCTTATGACCGCGGTTGCTATGGCTGCTTTGGACCGATGGAGACGCCCAACACGGCCTCGCTGAACGCGTGGAGCGGACTGCAGGAGCACGATCTGGTCCGTGCGTATCGAACGTACAACGCCGCGGCGGCCGGTTTCCGAGAGACGAGCGAGCGACATGAGCACTGACAAGGGGATCCCAGCCCAGCGCGTGATCCGCACCGACGCCCTCGCTCGAGTGGAGGGAGAAGGGGCGATGTACGTGGAGCTCGACGGCGATCAGGTGCGCGACGTGAAGCTGCGCATCTACGAGCCGCCGCGTTTCTTCGAGGCGCTGCTGCGCGGCCGCGCCTTCACGGAGGCGGCGGACATCACCTCCCGGATCTGCGGGATCTGCCCGATCGCCTATCAGATCAGCGCGCTGCGGGCGATGGAGGACGCATGCGGGGTCGCGCTCGACTCGGGTCCGCTTCGCGACCTGCGGCGATTGATCTACTGCGGCGAGTGGATCGAGAGCCTGGCGCTGCATGTGTTCCTCTTGCACGCCCCGGACTTCCTCGGCTACGACGGCTTCGTCGCGATGGCTCGCGACCACGCGGAGATCGCGCAGCGCGGCTTGGCGCTCAAGAAGGCGGGGAACATGATCGTGTCGGTCGTCGGGGGCCGCGAGATCCATCCGATCAACCTCTGCGTGGGCGGCTTCTATCGCCTGCCCACGAAGGCGCAACTGCGCCGGGAGTTGAGCGATCCGCTGGCGCGTGCGCGAGAGATTGCGATCGAGACGGTCAGGTGGACGTCAGGGTTTGAGTTTCCCGAGCTCGAATGGGCGCCCGAGCTCGTCGCCTTGTCGGAGCCGGGCCGCTACCCGATCGACCTGGGCCGAATCGTCTCCGACCGAGGGCTCGACATCGACCCCGCGCAGTTCAGCGCCCACATCGTCGAGGAGCACGTCGCACACTCCAACGCGCTGCGCGCGCGCTTGCGCGCGCGGGGCAGCTACCTGTGCGGCGCGCTGTCACGGTACAACCTGTCGTCGGAGTCGCTGTGGCCGCTGGCGAAGTCGGCTGCCGGCGAAGCGGGTCTCGGGCCGACGTGCCAGAACCCGTTTCAGAGCATCGTCGTGCGCTGCGTCGAGATCCTGCAGGCGTGCGACGAGGCGCTCGCGATCATCGCCGACTACGAGCAGCCCGACCGGCCGGCCGTCGAGGTGCAGCCGCGCCGCGCCGTCGGCCACGGCGTCAGCGAGGCGCCACGGGGGATGATCTACCACCGGTACGGGATCGACGACGACGGCAACATCCTCGACGCGATGATCGTCCCGCCGACCTCGCAGAATCAGCTCGTGATCGAAGAGGACCTGCGCGCGGTCGTGGCGCAAAACGCGCAGCTGCCAGACGACGAGCTACGGGTGGTGTGCGAGCACGCGATCCGCAACCACGACCCGTGCATCTCCTGCGCGACGCATTTCCTCAAGCTGACGGTCAACCGCAGTTAGGTCCTCCGCGGGTCCTTAGCCAGCATGGCGGTGGTCGTGATCGGCGTCGGCAACGACGTGCGCGGCGACGACGCGGCCGGACTGCTGGTGGTCCGGCGGCTGCGCGACTCTGAGCTGCGCTCGCGCGTCGCGCTCGTCACTCACGAGGGTGACGCGATCGGGCTGCTCGAGCTGTGGGACGGCGCCGACGCGGCCGTGCTCGTCGATGCCGTGTGCTCGGGTGCCGGCGCCGGCACCGTGCACCGCATCGACGCCAGTCGCGCGGGGCTGCCTGCAGACTGGTCGGGGGCTTCGAGCCACGCGATCAGCGCCGCCGAGTCGATCGAGCTGGCGCGGGTGCTTGGCACGTTGCCCAGGCGCGTGATCGTGTACGGCGTCGAGGGCGCCTGCTTTGAGCAGGGGGCGCCGCTCAGCGACGACGTCGCCGCGGCGCTGCCAAAGCTGGCTGACGCCGTCCGCGCCGAGGCACTGGCGTTGCACTGCAGTACTGCATAACGGTGTGGGTTTCCCCTGATGGGAACGGCGCGCCGATCGTCGACGATGGGGTCGATGACGATGGCGAGCTCGTATCAACGGCCGCGCGTCGCTGTGTTCGGACCGGATCCGCTGCTGAACGTCACGATCGAGGCGCGCGGCGCCGCCGCCGAGCTGCACTTCCACGCCGGCGGCCAGGGTCCATGGGTGACGACGATGGTGGCCGAGCTCGGAGCCTGGCCGGTGCTGTGCTGCCTGATGGGAGGCGAAACCGGCACGATGCTGCTGCCGCTGCTGCAGGCGCTCCCGGGCGAGCGGCGGATCGTCGCGACGGTGCACTCCAACGGCAGCTGCGTGTTCGATCACCGCGAACGCGAGCCCGAGCTTGTTGCCGCGTCGTTGCGCCAGGCGCCGCGCCATCACGAGATCGACGACCTCGTCGCCGCGACGTGCGCGGCCGCGTTGCACAGCGACCTGATGGTGGTATGCAACCCGTACCCGGCCGACGGCTTCCCCGACGAGGTCTATGACACGCTCGTTGCGGACGTGCGCGCCGCGGGCGTGCCGGTCGTCGTCGACCTCTCCAGTCCAAGGCTTGACCGCACGCTGCCGCACGGTCCGGATCTCGTCAAGCTCAACGACTGGGAGCTGGCGGAGTACGTGCAGGCGCCGGTCGACGGCCCGCGTGCGCTGATCGCCGCGCGGGCGCTGCAGGACGCGGGTGCCCGTACAGTCGCGGTGACGCGTGCAGACGCGCCGATCCTCGTCGTGCCGGCCGAGGGCCAGCCGTACGAGATCGTGCCGCCCAGCTTTCCGCGCGGCTTTCGCGCAGGCTGCGGAGACTCGATGACGGGAGCCGTCGCCGCGGGGCTGGCACGCGGCATGTCGATGCGCGACGCGCTCGTGCTCGGCGCCGCCGCCGGCTCGGGCAACTTCCTGCGCCACGGCCTCGGCACCGGCCGCCGGCCGGCGATCGAGGAGCTGAGCGGGCTGGTCGCGGTCCGCGCGCTCAGCGAGCAGGTCGCGGCACGCTGAGTGCCCGCGGCGCTTTTTCACGCGCCCGGCACACAGATGGCACACACAGGTCACACGATCTGGGGCAGCGGTCCCGACTGCGCTGCTGACGCGGGAGGGGCGGTGGATGGCCGCGGTGCTTGCGTGTGGACCCGGTGCCGTGCTGTCGCACCGCTCGGCGACGGCCTTCGCGCGACTGGTGGCGTGCGCATCGACGTCACAGTTCCCCTCCGCTCACGACGCGAGCGAGCGGGGATCGAATTGCACCGGTCGACGACGCTCGCGCCTGCCGACGTGACGAGGGTGAACAAGATTCCGTGTACGTCGGTGGCGCGCACGCTGCTGGACGTCGCCGAGGCGATCGACCGGCGCGGGCTCGAGCGAGCGTTCGACCAGGCCGAGGTCACCGAGGTGTTCGACCTGCGGGCGCGCCACTAGAAAACTAGACTAGAACGGGGGTGTCAGCAGCTCGCCGCGGATGATGGCGGCGGGCGCCGTCCGGACGATCCACTCGAGGTGAGCTGCGACCGTTTCGATCGTCGCGAGCGCGCGCACCGCGGGCGACAGCGCGACGCTGCGGCCGGCGCGCGAGGAGTGCGCATCGCTGCCCAGCACGTGCAGGACGCCCGCGCTTGCAAGTGCCTGCACCGCGTCACGCGTGTGATCATCGGCGAGGTACGCCGCGGTTACCTGCACGAGCGCGCCGTTGGCCGTCAGCCGTTGCAGACGCGTGATCAGGTCGGGTGCCGGGTGGCGTTCGGGATGGGCGATCAGCGCCCGAAAGCCACGTTCGCGCAACTCATCGACGGCAGCCTCGAGGCGATCGTCGAGCGGGCCGGCGGCAGGCTCGAGCAGGATCCAACTGCCGCCTGCTCCCAGCGTCACCGCTGCCAGCTCATCGTCGTCGAGGTTGGCGAGCGCATTCGCCGACACCTCGCCGCCGGGCAGGATCCGCGTGTCACAGCCGGCGCGGGCGATCGCCGCCGCGAGCTCGGCGATCCGCACCGGCAGTTCGGCGATCCGCACGTCGTGATCGGCGCGGATGTGGGGCGTCGCGCAGATCGCCGCGATACCGTCGTGCTGCGCCTGGCGCGCCATCGCGATCGCGTCGTCGAGATCGCGTGCGCCGTCGTCCAGGTTTGGGAGCACGTGACAGTGAAGGTCGACGGGGAAGCGGTCGCCGCCGCTGACACGGTCGCCGCCGCTCACGCGATCGCCTCCACTCATGTGACTCCCACCAGCAGAACCGCGACGATGCCGCTCAAGAACACGCCGTCGAAGGTTCCGGCGCCACCGATCGAAGCGACGCCGGCGCCGAGCTCGCGCACCTTTCCGACGTTGACGATGTCGGCGCCGATCAACGTCCCGAGGCTGCCCGCGATGTACGCAAGCGCCGCCGGCGCAGTCGGCGAGATGATCAGCGCGGTGACAGCCGCGAGCAGCGGCGGCGCGAGCGCCGGCACCGCGATCCCGAGCCCGGCGATCGGCCGCGCGATCATGTGCACGACCGCGGCGACGAACAGCACCGCGACGGCCGACTGCCACCAGATGTCGTCCTTGATCAACAGGAACACTGACAGCGCAGCTGGGATCACGGCGCCGCCGAGGTTCACCGCCAGGGTCGTCGGTGCGGGCGCTTGCAGCACCGGCACTCGGTAGCGAACGCCGAACGCGACGATCTCACGCACGCCGCGCTGCGCCTGGCCACGAAGCCTCGCCACCGGAATGTTGATGAAGCCGCCGACCAGCGACAGCCACACGAGCCCAAACAGCGCACCCTCGCTGATCCCGATCCGCCGGTACGCGTACGCGATCGCATTGAGTACGAACAGCGCGACGAGCACAGCAGCGAGCAGCGCGAGTGCGCCGGCGAACAGCGGCGGGAGCGGATGGCGGTTGTACGGCGAGCGAGCCACGATGATGAAATCTACGCCGCCGTGGCGCCCGCGCGGGGATCGATCGGTGCGACCTGACAGTGTCAATGGGTTGCGCGACATCATCCGCTTTTTCTGCGCCGGCCAGCAAACGCTTGCAAGCAGGCCATTGCCCCGCGTAAGCTGGCTCTCGACAGGAGGACTGCAACTTTGCGACCAGCGTTTGTCCGGTGTTGCGCAACTCCTAACCGCCCGCTATAGGTGCAGTCGACGAAGGAGATCCGCACATGCCACCAGCCAAGAAGCAACCAGCTCGCGCGGTCGGTCGCGCCGCGCCGACGCCGACGAGCACGCGTCGCGAAGTCGAGCGCTCGATCAAGCGTTGGGAGAAGGCGATCGACGATGCAAACCAGGCGCTGCAAGCGCTCGGACGCGACAGCGGCAAGGGCGCCAAGACCGCCTATCGGGACCTCGCGAAGGCGTTGACGACATTGCGACGCGATGCGCAGAAGACCAACCGCACGGTGGTCAAGGATCTCGAGAAGCTCGCGACCGCGGTCGTGTCCGGCGCTGGTGTGCGTAGCGGCGCGAGCACGGCTCGCACCGCCAGCGCTCGCGCCCCCCGCGCGCGCGCGACGCCGGCAGCGCGCTCGACCACAGCACCCTCGGCGAACTCCGCCAGCTCCGCGAGCGCCGCCGGCGCGACCAAGAAGCCGGCGACGCCGCGCGCGCGCAAGTCAACGACAGCTACCGCGCGCAACTCATAGCCGGCCGAGAAGCTCTCGGAGGGGCGCGCCGTGGCGCAACCAGGCGGGCTCGACGCTGCGGCTGTGCCGATCGCCGCGCTACGAGCGGCGCTGGCTAGCCACCGAGCCGGCGGCGCGCCGGCGGCGCTGGACGCGGCGTTCGCAGCGGCCACGGCGGCAGTCGCGGCGCTGCGCGGCAACCGTGCAAGCCAACCCGCCGACACGGCCGAGATCAGATCGCTGTTGGCGCTGCTTCCCGACTATCGGCAGCTCGTAGAAGCCGCCGTCGGTGAGGCACGGCGCTCAGCGCACGCCGGCGCCTCGCGCCTGTGGCAATCGCTGGGGATCCAGTCCGCGCCACCGACATGGAACGAGCCCGAGCTCGAGAAGGCGCGGATGCTCGTCGCGCTGGCAGCATGCGATCGCCACGGGGCGCAACAACTCGGGCCGCGCCTGCAGGCCGTGGCATCGAGGCGGTGGGCATCGTTGCTCGTGGAGGAGTTGCGTGCCGCCGACGAAGCTGTGTGGCGCTGCGCGCTCGCGGGACGCTATGAGTCCGTGCGACGGCGTTGCGCGCCGCGCACCAGATGGCGGACAGGTCAGCTGTGCGATCTGCTTGGGCGTGACGCGAGCACCAGCGCCGCCCTGCAGGAGCGCCTGCGCCGGTGGCTCGCCGATGGCTGCGACCTGCGGCGGCTCGCGCTCGAGCTCGAGGCAGCGTTCGTCCAGACTCGCACGCCCGACGTGATCGCGTGAGCGGCGCTCGCGGCTGTCACTGAGAGCCGGTGTGACACGCTCGGAGTGTCATCTCAGATCACGCGGCCTGTGCCTGCACCCGCAGCGGGCGACGGCGGCGCGCGGGCGAGGTTGCGCTGCGGATCACCGAGAGCAGATCGCCCAAGCGCTCGCTGACCGGGTGGTGGCCCATCCCTTCCCAGAGCTCGATGCTCGCGTGCGGGAAGGCGTTGAGCAAGCCGTGGCGATGTGACACCGGCACGAGCCGGTCGCGGTCGCCCCACACAGCGTGCACAGGGCCCGTGTAACGACTGCGTCGACGGTAGAAGGCGTCGCGCGCCCGCCCCGCGTCCACGACCGCCTTGGTTCCCTCGCGAGCGCCGTCGGCCAGATAGCCGCCGCGGCTGGTCACGCGTGACACGACGTCGGGCGTCGGCGACTTTTCGTTGGTCACCACCGCGACGTAGGCGGCGGTCACCGCCAGGCGGCTCGAGAGCGCAAACGGAAGCGCCGCTCCGACGACGTTACGCACACCCGGAACCGAGATCGCCTCCGCAAGCCGGATCCGTCCAAAGCCGGCCGGCGCGAGTAGCACGAGCGCGGACACCTGGTCGGGCACGAGCTCGGCGACGGCCGTCGCCACCGCCCCGCCCAGGGAGTGACCGACGAGCGCGAAGCGGCGCACGCCGAGCAAGCGCAGGCCTTCGACGATGTCTCGCGCGTAGCCCTCGACCGACCCCGGCGACGTCTGCACCGAGGCCACCGGCGATCCGCTCGTACGCGCCGCTGTGTCGTTGTTCTTTGCGGCTGTGCCGATCGAGGAAAGCATGCCGAATTTTTCGCGCAGCGCAGGGCCGCTGACCAGCGTGACAATCACTCGCCGTCCGTGGGCAGGCTGCTTGTCGCGCTCTCGTACTTTGCCGCAACACGTCACGCCGTTTGCCCGGAAGATGCGCCGCGCGCCGAGAACTATGGTGGTGGCATGCGTCAAGGGCTGCAGTTGATCCACGGGGCCGGCGCGGCAGGGTCGTCTGGGAGCCGGCCGATCAGCGTCGTGATCGTCGAGGATCACAAGACGATGCGCCGCGGCCTGCGGATGCTGCTCGCGCAGGAGCAGGACATCGAAGTGGTGGCCGAGGCGGGTGATCTCGCGACCGCGCTGCAGGACGTACGGCGACTACATCCGCGGGTGCTCGTGCTCGACCTGCTGCTGCCCGACGGGTCGGGGTTGGACGCGATCGCGCCGCTGCGCGTGGGCGAGCCCGACACCCAGATCGTGTGCCTGACGATGCAGGACAGCCCAGCGTTCGCAAAGCGGGCGCTCGACGCGGGTGCTGTCGGCTTCGTGCTCAAGGACACGGCTGAGGTCGAGCTCGGGGACGCCGTCCGCGACGCCGCTCGCGGCGAGCGCTACACGAGCAGCAGGATGGCGACGATCCTTGCCGCGCTCGAGCGCTAATCCAATCTAAGGGCCGTCGCCGGTCAGGACGCGGCCCGCTGCGGCGCTGGCGTCGTCCCGGCGCCGTCGCGCCAGCGCGTCGCCAGGCGGCTGCGAACGAGCGTCCCGTCCTCGCCGGAGTCGATCTCAAAGGTGCCGTCGGCCAGGTAGACGCGCTCGCGCATGCCGGCCAATCCGAACCCGGCCGGGGCCGCTTGGGTGTCGAAGCCGACCCCGTCGTCATGCACCTCGACCGCGATCTCGTCCTCGCCGGCCAGCACCGAGACGCGCACGGTGCGCGCGTGCGCGTGCTTGACGACATTGGTCAGCGCCTCCTGGACGAGTCGGTAGATCGTCGTCTCGAGCTCCGGGTCAAGCGCGCGCTCGCCGATGCCTGGTTCCGGCAGCTCGAGCTCGGCCTCGATCTCCATCCCGCCGTTGCGACGTCGCTCGAGCAACGCGTCGAGCGCGGGGCGCAGGCCAAGCTCGTCCAGCGCGGCCGGACGCAGGTCCGCGATGATCGTCCGCAAGCTCTCGATCCCTTGCTCGATCGCCTCAACCGCGTCGCGCATCACGGGCTCGTACCGACTCGGGTTGCCGCGTCGCAGCGTGCCTGAGAGCAGCACCCGCAGGCCGCCGAACACCTGCAGCGTGTCGTCGTGCAGCTCGCGCGCCCAGCGTCCGCGCTCGGCATCGGCGGCCGCCATCGAGCTGCGTAGACGGTCGGCCTCGACGCTGCGCGCGAGCGCGACCGCGTTGGCCGCGGTCGCGCCGAACGTCGTCAGCAGTTGCTCGTCGCTCTCGGTGAACGGCGCGCCCCGAGCGCCGCGATCGAACGCGGCCAGCACCCCGATCCCGCGGCCGCGGAGGATCATCGGCACCAGCAGCGCCGTGTGCGCGTCGGAGACGCCAAGCTCGGAGGGGGTGATCCGCAGCCGCGACGTGACATCCGCGATCCGCTCCGGGCGGCCGCGCTCGAGCACCTGTCCTGATGTCGAGTCCGCCACCGGAACCCGATGGCCGCGCACGTCCTGCGCATAGCCGGCGCTGGCGGCAACGACGAGATCCGCGCCCTGGCGCAGCATGATCAGCACGGCGCGCGCGTCGACGAGTGCCCGCCCGCGCTTGACGATCAGCTCGAGGACGTGGTCCAGCCGCGTCACGCTGCTGATCGCCATCGCGATGTCGCGCGTCGCCTCCAGTCCGCGCACCGCCTGCTCTAGCTGCTCGCGCCGCTGCTCGCTGCGCTCGTACACGCGCGCATTCTGGATCGCCGCCCCAGCCCATTCCGACAAGATCACAGCCGCTTCCTGGTCCTCGGCCGTGAACTCACCGCCGGCCCGCTTGTCGGTCAAATACAGGTTGCCCCACGCCTGCCCGCGGATCATCACCGGCACGCCGAGGAACGTGGCCATGCGAGGGTGGCCCCCGGGGAACCCGTAGCTGCGCGGATCGTCGGACACGTTGGCGAGCCGCAGCGGCCGCGGATCGGAGATCAGCGCGCCGAGCACGCCGCGGCCACGCGGCAGCCCTCCGATCGCGCGTCGCGCGTCGGCGTCGATCCCGGCGCTGTAGAACTGCGCCAGCTCGTTGCGCGTCTCGTCGAGCACGCCGAGCGCGGCGTAACGCGCGCCGGTCACCTCCATGGCCGCGTCCAGGACGCGGCGCAGGATCGCATCGGCATCGAGGTCGGACGCAAGCGCACGGCCGATCTCCAGCAGCCGCCGAATCGGGACGTCATTGCCTGCGCTCGCCTCGGTCATTGCTCCACGCCCAGCTCGGTCGCACGGGCCGCTATCGTGCCGCCACATTACAGAACCCACCAGCGCACGGGAACTCGATCTCGGAGCGCTCCGCCGATCGTGTTCGGGCGACTCGCTGGGGTTCGCTTGCACAGAGGACGTCGATCCCCTCGACGGCACGTTCGGTCAGGCTCGCGCGGATGAAGCGATCGCGTTCGGCCTGCAAGCACAGACGCCCGGCTTCGCGCCTGCCGTGGACGCAAGACGCTGTCTCCGGCTATGCCCGCTTTGTCAGCTCGCAGGTCCGCGCCGCGGGACTGCGCCACTTCGAGTCCGGCGCTGTCGCGCGGACCGTGGAGCACGGCGCCCGGCTGGCCGAGGACCGTGAGGCAGCCGACGGCAGCTTCGAGCCCGAGACGTTGCACGCCTGCGTCGAGGCGCGTCTGGGGCAGTGGGCCCGGATCGTCGAACAGGACGGTGGCGCCCAGGGCGCGATCGCGCCGTCCCACCACCCGTAGCGGTCTCAGGCCGCGCGCAAGCCATTGAGCTCGGGTCGCAGCGCCAGTCGCTTGAGCGCGAGCGCCTCGAGCCGGCGCACGCGGTAGGTGTCGAGTTGCAACGCCCGCGCGATCGCCGCGTAGCTCTGCGGCTGGGCGTCTTCGTCGAGCCCGTAGCGGCGGCGGATCACCGAGCGCTCGGGCTCCGCGATCACGGCGACCGCGCGGCGAACCTGCTCGCGCTCGTAGGTCGCGTCCAGCTGCTCGCCGACATCGGGCGTGTCGGCGGACAGCATCGCGCCCAGCGTCGTCTCGTCGCTGTCGCCGATCGGCCGATCGAGGCTGGCGACGACGCGCGCCGTGCGCGTCATCTCGACCACGCGCGTGCTGTCGAGCCCGGTTGCGGCGGCGATCTCGTCCGGGGTCGGGTCGCGGTCCAGCTCGTCGGTGAGGCGACGCTCGGCTGCCGAGATCTTGCGTTGCACCTGCTCGACGGCCGGCGGCAGCCTGATCGCGCGGCCCTTGTTCGCGAGGCCCCGCTGGATCGCTTGCCGAATCCAGGGAGTGGCGTAGGTGGAGAACTTGAACCCGCGCCGCCAGTCGAATTTCTCCGCGGCCCGGATCAGTCCGATCGTGCCCTCCTGGACGAGGTCCAGCAGCGCCATATCGGTGCTGACCTGGTAGCGCTTGGCGACCGAGATCACGAGCTTCAGATTGTGTGAGATCAGCTTGTCCTTGGCATCGAGGTCCCCCTGCTCGATGCGCTTGGCGAGCTCGATCTCCTCCGGCCCGGTGAGCACCTTGAAGCGGCTCACGCCGGCGAAGAATTGGGTGATCGAGTCGATGGAGTCGACCTGCTCGTCCATTTCCTCGAGGCGTTCAGGAGTCATTGGCGCAATGTAAATTCTGTTACTTGGGCTGCCAACCGAAGATCGCCGCGGTCTGGACCGCGGGCTACTACGGACTGCGCCGGTGCCGCTAGGCGCTTTCACCGGTCCGCCGCAGCGCCTGCTTGTGGTGACCGGCAAGGGCGGGGTGGGAAAGTCGACCGTGGCCGCTGCGGTCGCCGTCGCCGCGACCCGTCGCGGACTGCGGACGATCGTCGCCGAGGTGTCCGGTCGCGCCGACGTCGCGCGGCTGCTCGGCGGTCGGGGCGCCGCGCCGTTGCGCGAAAGCGAGCCGTGTCCCGGCCTGCACCACGTCACGATCGATCGCCGCTCGGCGCTGGAGCAGTACCTTCGCGACGAGGTTCCCGGCCCGCTGCCGGCGGGGCTGCTCGCGCGCAGCCGGGCGTTTGAGCTGTTCGTCGCCGCGGCGCCGGGGATGAGTGACCTGCTCACGGTCGGCAAGGTCTGGGAGCTGGCGCAGCGACCGCGCCATCAACGGGGCGCGCGCCCGTACGATCTCGTCGTGCTCGACGCGCCAGCGAGCGGCAACCTCGTCGGGCTGCTCGGCGCGGCGCGCACGTTCACCGCGGTCGCGCGCGTTGGGCCGGTGGCGCGCCAGGGCGCGGCGATCGACCGCGCCCTGACCGACCCCGCGTTTACCGGCGTGATCGCGGTCGCGACGCCCGAGCAGATGCCGGTCACCGAGACGCTGACGCTGCGCCGCGCGCTCGTGGAGCAGCTCGGGATCGGGCTGCGCGCCGTGGTCGTCAACCGGCTTGTGCGGTCGCCCTTCACCGACGGGCAGCTTGTCGCGATGCACGCCGTCGACGACGACCCGGCGGTGCGCTCGGCGCGGTGGCTGCACGGCCGCGCGCGCGAGCATCGCACGCAGCTGGGACGGCTGCGCCGGGGGTTGCAGGCGCGGGCCGTGGCGGAGCTGGCGGTCATCGCGACACCGCCGTCCACCGCGACGCTGCCGTTCGTGTTCGCGCGCGAGATCGGCCGGCGCGAGGTCGAGCAGCTTGCCGATCGGCTCGATCGGCTGCTGACATGAGCGTGCCTGCGCGGGCCGCCGACAGCGAGGTGTCGCGCGCGCAGCGCGGTTTGGGCGCTCGACTGGCCGGAATGCGGGTCGTGATCTGCGCCGGCGCCGGCGGCGTCGGCAAGACCACCGTCTCGGCGGCGGTCGCGCTCGGCCTGGCGGCGGGCGGGCTGCGGGTCGCCGTCGTGACGATCGATCCGGCCCGCCGGCTCGCCGAGGCGCTGGGCTTCGATCAGCTCGGCAACCAACCGCGCCGCGTCGAGGCCGCGGCGCTGCGCGCGTGCGGGCTCGAGTGCAGCGGCGAGCTGTCGGCGATGATGCTCGATGTCAAGCGCACGTTCGACGAGGTGATCGTGGCGCTCGCACCCGACGCGGCGACCCGCGACGCGATCCTCGCCAATCGCGTCTACCAGCAGTTGTCCACGGCCGTGGCCGGGTCACAGGAGTACACCGCGATTGCGAAGCTGTTCGAGCTCGTGGAGGGCGGCGACTACGACGCGATCGTGCTCGACACGCCCCCATCGCGCAGCGCGATCGACTTCCTGCAGGCGCCCGAGCGTCTGAGCGGGTTTCTCGAGAGCCGTGTGCTGGCGACGTTCCTGGCGCCGACCGGACGCATGATCCGCGCAGCCGCACTCGTGTTCGGCGCGATTCGCCGGATCACGGGCGTCGGCCTGCTCGACGATCTGACGACGTTCTTCGGCCTGCTCAGCGGGCTGCTCGACGGCTTTCACCGCCGTGCCGCCGGCGTCCAGCAGCTGCTCGCGGATCCGCGGACGGCGTTCTTGATCGTGACCTCGCCGGAACGAGGTCCGAGCGACGAAGGGCTCTTCTTCGCCCGCGAGCTGGAGCGCGGCGGGATGCGACGCGCGGGCGTGATCGTCAACCGCGTCCACGCGCTGGACCGCGACCTCGATGATGCGCAGACGACCGCGCAGCGGCTCGCCGGCGCGCTCGGCGCAGAGCTCGCGAGCGAGGTTGCGGCCGTGCACGCGCGCGTGCAGCTCCTTGCCCGGCGCGATCACGTCGCAGTCGCGCGGCTGTGCGTCGACCTCGACGAGCGCGCCCCGGTGTGCGTGCTCGATCGGGAGCGTGACCTGCACGACCTCGTGGCGCTCGTCGAGCTGTGCGCTGAGCTGTTTGCGCCGGTGGCCTGACCTGAGCCCGCAGCTCACGGAGGACTACGCATCGCAAGCCGGGTGGGTTGCCGATCGAGGTAGGCGCGGCGCGGCCGATCTCTGGGCGGATGACGTTGTCGCGCCCGATCGCGATCCTCGTGCTTGCGGTGCTCGAGGGAGGGCTCGTGGCGCTGCCCAGAGGGGATGCGCTGCGCCGCCTCGGACGCCTGCGCTCGCCGCTGTGGGCTGCATCGCTGCCGGGGCTGATCGTCGCCGGGACATTCGGCGTGCTCTTGCTGCCGTCGATCGCGCTCGGACTCGTCGTGCTCGCGGCCGTCGCGACGCCGGTGCTCGCGACGGTCGCGGTGCTCGGCGTCGTGCGCGGCAGGGTGGCGTTCGTGGGGTTGATCCCGCTGGCGGCCGCGATCCTCGCCTGCCGCGCGCGTGGCCTGCTCGGCCAGGGGTCCGACAGCCTGTTGACCGCGCTCGGATGCCTATCGCTCGGAACGGCGCTGGTAAGGCTGATTCCGAGCCGTCTGATCCCGGTCGCCGTGCTGGCGATGTGCGCGATCGACGTCGCGCTGCTGGCGGTGGGGGTTGGCGAGCCCGCGGTGGCGGCGATGAACCGCGCGACCGCCCAGTTCCACGGACCGGCGTTTGACCACGCGACGATCGGGCCGATCACGACCGACTACCCGGACCTGGTGCTCGCCGCTGCGCTCGGCGCGATGATGTCCGCGCAGGTGGCGGCGCAGCGACTCGCTGCCGTGCTGGTGGCGGCACTGGTGGCGGCGTACGGACTGCTGCTGTTGTTCGTCAGCATGCTGCCCGCGACCGTGCCGATCGCGCTCGCCTACGTGCTGCTGCACGCCGGCGGCCGGGCCCGGCGCTGGCGCCTGGAGCCAGCCGGCGCCGGCGCGCTCCTGCAACGCCTACCGGCGCGCCCCGTCCGCGCGCTTCACTGACCGCGAATCCGGGTGAACTACGCTCGATGGCGAGTACCAGCGGCCGTTGTTAGGAGCAAGATGACAGTTCAGATCCCCACATCAATGCGAGAGCTCCACAGCCGCGTCAACGACGGAATTCACATTCGGCTTCTGTGGTGTGAGCACGACGGCCGCCTGTCAGTCGCTGTCACCGACACCCGCAGCTGTGAGGCATTCTCGATCGAAATTCGCGACGGTGAAGATGCGCTCGACGTCTTCAACCACCCGTTCGCATATGCCGCTTGGCACGGCATCAAGACGCCGGCGCGGCGTCTGGTCGATGAGCCCGCGGAGTCCCTCGCGGCCTGACCGACTCGCTTCTGATGCCGCCGGCAGTCGGGGTGCAGGCGGCGGCTGCGGATAATCCACGGTCGCGCGACGGAGTTCCCACGCGAGCTCGCGCGCCATCCCTGATGTCGGGCCTGGCGGCGGTTGGAAGAGGGGGCGCGTTCGCAGTTGCGATCGGTGCCGACGAGGACCCGCGGGACGTCTTTCATCATCCCTACGCGTATGCCGCGTGGCGCGGGATCGACACGACGCCCTCGCAGCCGGCGGACGACCTGCTCGAACTGGCGGCCTAGGACTCACGCGATCAGGCTTCCAGGCGCCGGCGACCGCGCGTCCCAGCGGTCGGGGACGATGTCCGCCCTTGCCGGCCAGTAGGTCGAAAGTGTACGCGCCGAACTTGGATCTGGGCCGCATTGAGGACGAGCGTAGCCGGAAGCCGTCGCGTCGGAGACAGCTCCTTGTGGGCTGCTGGTGGCCCGCGCAATCGGTCGCTCTCCAACCTGGCGGCGGTCCGGCTACCATAGGCGCGGGTCAGAGTGGCCCGGGTCGCGCAGGTTCATGGACAAGATCAAGCACACGGGACCGGTGAGCGAGGAGCGAGCTGTGAAGTCCTGCCTGGACGAGCCCCGGCTGCGGCGGCTGATCGAGGCGGGCAGGTCGCTCGTCGCCGAGCGCGAGCTCGAGCGCGTCTTCGAGCGGCTGCTCGACGTCGCGCGCGAGTTGACCCAGGCCAGGTTTGCGGCGATCGGAATCCTCGACGAGGCGCGCGAGAACCTCGCCGACTTCATCACCGCCGGGGTCGACGTCGAGACCCGCCGGCGGATCGGCGACCTGCCGCGCGGCCGGGGGGTGCTCGGGCTGCTGATCTCCAATCCCGAGCCGCTCCGGCTCGCGAACGTCGGCGATCACGCTCGCTCATACGGCTTCCCACCCGGCCATCCCGAGATGACCAGCTTCCTCGGCGTCCCGATCCTGATCCGCGGGGAGGCGTGGGGCAATCTCTACCTGACCGACAAGCAGGGCGGCGAGTTCGAGGAGGCCGATGAGGAGTCGGCGGTCGTGCTCGCCGCGTGGGCGGCGATCGCGGTCGAGAACGCGCGCCTGTACCGCCAGACCGATCAGCGTCGCGCCGAGCTCGAGCGGTCCGTGCACGCGCTCGAGGCGACCTTCGAGATCGCGCGCGCCGTCGGCGGCGAAACACAGCTCGACCGCGTGCTCGAGCTGATCGTCAAGCGCTCGCGGGCGCTTGTCGAGGCATCCGGAGTCGCTATCCTGCTGGTCGACGACGACGATTTCGTTGTCGCCGCGACGGCGGGTGAGATTCCGCGCCGGATCATCGGCGAGCGGATCGCCCGCGGTGGTTCGGTCGCGGGGCGGGTGATGAATTCAGGCCGGCCCGAGCGCGTCAACGACATCACCAGCTCGCTGCGATTCGCGCTCGGCGACCTCGGCGTGAAGGCCCGGTCGGGCGTCTTCGTGCCGCTCCTGTTCCGCGGTGCCAGCCTCGGCGTGATCGAGGCGTTCGATCGCGCCGACGGCCCGGAGTTCTCGGCCGAGGACGAGCGGATGCTGCTCGGGGCCGCCGCAAGCGCTGCGACTGCCGTCCACACCGCTCAGTCGGTCGAGCGCGATCGTCTGCGACGGACGCTGAAGGCGGCCGAGGAGGAGCGGCGCCGGTGGGCGCGAGAGCTGCACGACGAGACCCTGCAGGGGCTTGGAGGACTGCGCGTGTTGCTGTCCTCAGCCCGGCGCGCCAAGGATTCCGCCGCTCTGCACAGGGCGGTCGAGATGGCCGTCGAGCAGCTCGCGGAGGAAATCGCCAACCTCCGCTCGCTGATCACCGAGCTGCGGCCGGCAGCGCTTGACGAGCTCGGCCTGGGACCGGCGCTCGACGCGTTGCTGGACCGGTCGCGCGCGATGAGCGGGATCGAAATCAACGCCGACATCGACCTGCGCTACGAGGCCGGCAGGCGCGCCGCCCGTTTGGACTCCGAGTTGGAGACGGCGGTCTACCGGATCGTGCAGGAGTCGCTCAACAATGCGGTGCGCCATGGCGAGGCCCGGCACGTCGAGGTCACTGTCAGCGAGCGCGAGCACGAGCGCGAGCTGGCGCTGACGATCGCCGACGACGGCAAGGGGTTCGACCCCGAGGCGCCGGTGAGCGGTTTCGGCTTGACCGGGATGCGCGAGCGCGTGTCGCTGACCGGCGGCCACCTGCGGATCGAAAGCTCCCGCGCCGGCACGACGATCAGCGTCGTGTTGCCGACGGCGGTCGCAGTTCGTAAGACGGCTTAGCGCGCAGCGGCTAAGAGGCTTCTTAGCAAAACCGCCCCTTTTGCGGGCCTTTTCCCCTTGCCGGTGTGGACGACTACGGATGCGGCTTGGAGGCGGGGTGCTGACAATCCAGCGAATGATTGCCGCGATCTTCAATCTCAATCACGCCGCGCACATAGTCCACTTCCACTTCAACATCGGCATCACCTCGGGCGAGATCTCGTTGTCGGTGGCGAACGTGGTCGCGATCGTGCTGATGCTGGTCGTGTTCGCGCTCGCGATCGCTCTCCCGTTCCCGCAGCACCGCGCCGGTGG
>JBEKRJ010000004.1:0-26853 GCA_049518835.1 Solirubrobacteraceae bacterium | reverse complement strand
GCCGTCAAGCACGCGTTCGACCGCGGGTTTGCGCTCGTCGCGCTGATCACGTTCGCGCCGCTGATGATCGCCTGCGCAATCGCCGTACGCCTGAGCTCCCCCGGTCCCGTGCTGTTTCGCCAGCGGCGCGTCGGACGTGACGGCCACGAGTTCGACGTGCTGAAGTTCCGCACGATGCGCGAGCCCGATGACCAAGGGCTGGAGTTTCACCTGCCCGAAGGAGTCGCCCCAGGCGGCATCGAGGGTCAGGATCGCCGCACCCGCGTCGGAGCCTTGCTGCGCGATTTCTCGCTCGACGAACTGCCGCAGTTGATCAACGTGGTGAAGGGCGACATGAGCCTTGTCGGGCCGCGCCCGGAACGCCCCGAGTACGTCCAGCGGTTCTCGCGCGACGTCGCTCGCTACGAGGACCGTCACCGGGTGAGGTCGGGCATCACCGGGTGGGCGCAAGTGCACGGCCTGCGCGGGCAGACCTCGATCGCGGACCGCGTCGAGTGGGACAACTACTACATCCAGAACTGGTCCCTTCGGCTCGACCTGAGGATCGTCGCGCTGACGGTCGCTGAAGTGTTTCGCCTCCGCGGCTAGGGGCACACGCCAGAATTAGCGTGCGCCCTAGGGGCCGCGTCCGATCACAGACGGCGGCTGGCCCTTTCATGGGACCTGGCGCCGGGGCGCGCCGGCGACGCAGCAGTCCTGACCAGGTGAACGGATGCGGGTCGTCGACCGCCCTGTCACCCGGACGCGCACGCCCTCGAACAAGCGTCGAGGGAGACCGTCGAACACGCGTCGAACGATCGAAACCCCAACTGACCAACGTAGCACGGCGAGGTCGACAAGAAATGTATGACCCGCCAAATCAGATATTACTTCATCGCCGCATTAATCGTTGCCGCCGCGCTTGTCACGGCCGCACCTGCGGCGGCCCGCAGTACTCACTCCGATCGCGCGCACGCGTGCCTGCGAAGGATCCCGGTCAAGCACGGCCACCTCAGCCGCTATGCGTGTGTCGCAACGGCTGCACCGCACTCGCCGGACCTGGCCTCGAGCGCGACGGCCACGAGCAAGAACACGACGTCACCACTCAGCGGTCCCTTGGTGGTCGGCCTCGACGCGTCGGTCATTGGCTGGGTTAACATGGCCCCGCGGTTCGACCAGGTCGCGTCGGCAACCCACGTGACGTGGATGCGTCAGGAGTTTGACTGGAGCACGATCGAACCGCAGCCGGGTGTGTTCAATTTCGCGACATATGACCAATTCGTGCTGCTCGCCGCACAACACGGCGTGCATCTCCTGCCCCTGCTGGTCGACACGCCGAGTTGGGACGGCGCGAGTTGGAACACGATCCCGTCGGACCCGTCCGCGTACGCCTCGTACGTCGCCGCGGTGGTCGGACGGTACGGGCCACACGGGAGCTTCTGGACGCAGTACCCCAGCCTCGCGGGTTACGCGATCCAGACGTTCGAGATCTGGAACGAGCCGTATTACAGCAACGGAAACGACGGCGATTACGACCCTGCCGCCTACGCGAACCTGGTCAAGGCCGCTGCGATCGCCGGACGCGCAGTGGCTCCCACCGCCCACTTTCTCCTGGCCGCCGAGAACGAGGGCGAGCAGGTGGGCTCGACTTGGGTGTGGTGGGTGGATGCCCTCTACCAGGCAGTCCCTGACCTCAACAAGTACTTCAACGGCATCGCAGTGCACCCCTACGGCGACGACCTCACGAATGTCACCTATCCAACCCCCGGACAGGCCTACAACGGATATGAGCAGGTGCGCCGCATCGAGACGATCCGCCAGGAGTTCGTCGATCACGGCGCCGCCTCCAAGCCGCTCTGGATCACGGAGATCGGGTGGCCAACCTGCACCAGCGGCAGCGACCGGTGCACCACCCCTGCAGGCCAGGCAGCCAACCTCAGCACGGTGTTCAACTACGTGCACACGACGTGGGCAAGCTACACGCAGGCGATCTTCGTCTACAGCTACGACGATTGCGGCACCGACAGCAGCAACCCGGAAGACGACTATGGTCTCGCATACAACAATGACGTGCCGAAGCCGGCGTTGAGCGTGTTCCTAGCCAACGAGCAGTGATCCGGGCTACGATCGTCGCTCGTAGCGACCCCTGCAGTGAGATGATCAGGACGATCCGAGAGCACACCTTCTTTCGAGGTCCGCTACGGCCGTCCAGCTACGTTCTCGATCTCGGCGCACATCGGGGCGAGTTCGCCCGCGAGGTCGTACGCCGCTATGGCGTCACCTGCATCGCGGTCGAGCCGGCTGCCGAGCAGGCCGGCGAGATCGAGCGCGACGGGGTGCGTGTCCGACAGATGGCGATCGCGACTGAGCCAGGCGATCTGGTCCTGTACGTCGCGGAGAATCCCGAGGGATCGAGCGTCGTCGTTGGACGCGACGCTGCGATTCGCAGCGAGACCGTTCACGGTATTCCGCTCGCGACGCTGCTCGAGCATGAACACGTGGAGTCCGTCGCGCTTGCGAAGGTCGACATCGAGGGTGCGGAGCTCGGCATGTTCATGCAGACGCCGGACGAGGCGCTACGGCGGGTAGCGCAGTTCAGCGTCGAGTTCCACACATTCACCGGCGCGCTCACCGACGCCGACGTGGAGCGGATCGCGGCGCGCTTGCAGGCGCTCGGGTTTGCGGCGATCCGGTTCTCGGCCGGTCATCACAACTGGTTGTTCTTCCAGCCGGGCCGGTGCGGCGTCGGGACGCTAGAGCTGCTCGTGACCCGGTATCTGGTCCGCAATGCCCGCGGCGCGACGGTTCGCGCAGGGCGCCAGCTCTCGAGAGCGGCGGCCCGGCGCAGCCGCCCACGGTGAAGCCGACGACGCGGGCGGGCCGGCGGCCCACCCGCGTCACGATTCAGGGCTTTGTTACTGCCATCCCGAAGTTACGGGAGCAAGCATCGCGAACTGCCGGAAGACGGGAAGCGCCGGCTTGGGCGCGTTGTTGACATACGTGAGCCCGTAGTCGTTGTCGGGGTCGGCGCGGCTGCCCTTCGTGTCGTCGTAGTAGTAGATGAATACGGCGCGGATGAAGCTCTTCCAGATCGTCCGCGAGTAGCGCAGCAGCGTCTTCAGGCTCCTAACCTGACCGGCGTCAGTTACACAGCGGTTGCTCCCATGGGTGCACGTCGGCCAGCCGACCTCGGTCGCCCAAAGCGGCTTGTCCGCGGCGCCGTGCTGGACGAACTGCTTGCGGATCAGTTCGATCCGGCGCATCTGGAGATAGCCGTAGTAGGGGCGGTTCGGGATCGCCGGCGCAAGGCCGGTGATGTCGTGACCATACGGATGCACTGACACGCCGTCGAAGTAATTATTGAGGTCGGGAACGGCCTGGTACATCGCGTTGACCCACCACACCCAGTTGCGGCCGACCATCTCACCTTGCATCTCGGCGCCCATCAGGAACTTCGCCGCGGGATCGGCCGCGCGGCCGGCCGTGGCCGCCGCCTTGACCAGTCGAGCGTATCTACCGGGGTCGTAGTCGCCGTTATTGCCGATGTCGTAGTAGGGCTCGCTCCAGAGATCGTAAGTTTGGATCCCGTACGCACGTAAGTCAGGATATGCGTCCCAGAAGGTCCCATCCGGTCCATAGCGGGCCACGACGGCGGCGACATAGGCTGCGTAAGCCGAGGGATCGGCGGGAATCGTGTTCGGGGTCGCAGCTGCCCATCGCGGTGCCTGGTACAGGAGCGCCAGCACGTGAACATGCCTCTTAGCCGCCAGCAGCATGAACTGGTCGTAGTGCCCGAAGTCGAAGGTCCCCGGCGAAGGCTCGATCACGTTCCAGAAGAAGCCCTCGCGCAGCCACTTGGCGCCGGTCCTGGACAAGACCTGATTGAGACGGTCGGCGAGCGTGGCGCTACTCCACTCAGCATCGCCGGCGATCAGGCCAACGATTGGCTCGCCGGCTGTGGCTACGGGCAAGCGCGGGCGCGGGCTGGCTCGCTTCGCGAAGGACTGTGAGGCAAACGTGATCGTCGCGGCACAAACAGCCACAACGCCAACAAACAGCGTGATGGTTCGTCTCTGGAGAGCCATAAGCAGTTGTCCTAGCGCGGAACTCCCTTTCGTGTTCAGGCGTGCTGTGTTATGGAGAATCGGGTCAGTGGTTCTGTGGAAGAACTCTTGCCACGCGAGTGACCGTCGACGTGGCTCATAACTGCTGACGTCGAATTCGTGCTCGCACAGGCGCGCGCAATCGAACCGGCGGCATCCGCGCGAGTACGCGTGGCGCAAGCCAATTGCCGCGTGTCCGGGTCGAGCCGCGTGCACTCTATCGCACATCGTTTGCGAATGTGCGGCTCCGTCGAAGGGCAATTCCGAACGACACCGCTACAGAACGCACCGTCACTCGCGATTTGGCGCTAAGAGATCTCGCCGGGTGACCGCCCAAGCGCGCCTTTTTACCCCTTGTCGACCGGCCCAAACGCCAGGCTGCGGCCGCGCCTTGGTTGATCTCCCCGGCCCCGGACGCCGGCGCCGGCGTGCGGCGATCGCCAGGCGATCGCGCGCTGCGCCGCACCACGCGCAGGCCGGCACGCGCGGCTGCGAAGATGACGGCGATGATCGCAGTCACGCAGGATGCGGCGGCAGTCGGCCGCGCGAGCCGCTGAGACGCAGGGATGAAGATTGTCAGCGTAATGACAAGCGGCGCTCGTGGCGGGGGCGAGTTCGCAGCCGTCAACATGCTCGAAGCGCTCAGCGATCGCGGGCATGCGACCGTTCTGCTGACCAACCAGCCGGATCTCGTAGCCGGGCGGAGCGTGCACGCCCGCGGAATCGATCTCGGTCCGAAGCTGTCGCGCATCACCTACCGGCGGCTTGCGCTTCGCTGGCCCCAGCTCGTCCGCCGTCTGCGCCGGGAGCTCGAGCGCGAGTGGCCCTACGACGTGCTCATCATGCACTACAAAAAGGAGCAGTTTCTGGCTCCGTTTCTGCCAACGCGGCTGCGCGCGCGGTTGCTGTGGGCCGAATGGGGCCCGGTACCGAACCCGACGACGCACGGCGTCGGCCGGTGGGCGTACCGGGCAGCTGCCCGGCGCGCCGAGTTCGTGCTCGCGGTATCGGCCGGAACACGGGCTTCGGTGTGCGCCGCCGGCGTCCCCGCAGACCGGGTCCGCGTGGTGCCAAACGCGCTCAAGGTGTCCACATACGCGTTCAGCGCCGCCGGGCGTGCACGCGTGCGCGCGGAGCACGGAATCCCGGGCGACAGCTTGGTGATCGGCTGCGTTTCGCGCTTTCACCCCAAGAAGCGCAACGAGGTCGCGGTCGACGCCGTCGTTGCGTTGCGCCGCGACGACGTCCACCTGATCATGGCCGGAGAGGGCGAGGCCGAAGCCGATCTGCGCCGCCGGGCGCGTCCGCTCGGAGCGCGCGCGCACTTTCTGCCGACGCCCCAAGCCGACATCGCTAACGTATGCTCGGCGTTTGACGTCTCGCTGTTCTGCCCGAGTCCGACGGAGGGCTCGTCGCTCGCGGTGATCCACGCGATGCTCGCGGGCCGTCCGTGCATTGCGACGGCCGACGAGGGGGCCTCGGAGCTGATCGAGCCCGGAGCGGGCGCAATCGTCTCGCCGGCGCACGACGACGTCGCCCTGGCCTCCATGCTGCAGCTCTACCTGGACGACCCGACGCGACGTGAACGCGAGGGCGCGGCGGCACGCGCGATCGCGAGCCGTCGGTTCGCGGCGCCAACAGTGGCGGCCCAGATCGAGGCGCTCGTTTGCCCGGAGGTCGAGTCGCGCGAGCGTCAGCCGGCGATGTAGCGCAGCGGGGCGGGTCCCGGCGCCACCCGATCAGCTCCGCCGGCTCGCATCCACCTCGCCGAGGAAGTCCTCCCACGACACGGCATAGGGCGCGATCCGGGTCGCGAGCCGGCGCAGGGCGGCGAACTGATCGTCGATCTCCCACCCCATGTGCAGGACGATCGGCACCCACGTCCCGACCTCCGCGGCGATCAGCGACTCGACGGCCGGCAGGACATCCGCGGCCCGCGCGTAGAGCGGCGCGTAGCAGGGCAGGTAGATCGCGTTGCCGCGCCATTGCGGTCCGCCGTGGAAGCCCATCAGCGTCACGCTCTCTGGTCCGCCGGTCACGACCCGATAGCGGCTTGCGAGCACGGGCCATTGGCGTGCGTCGAAGCGGTTGAACGGCGCTACCAGGACGCGCGTGTGCACGCCCACCGTCGCCAGGGCGCTGCGGCCGCTGTCCAGCAGCGCGCCAAGTGCAGCGTCGTCGAGCCCGCACAACTCTGACCGCCGGCGGGGGTCCGTGCGTCGCGTGCGGTGCGTGGTGCCGTGCTGGGCAAAGCTGACGCCGTCCGCGCTCATCCGCGCCAGCAGCTCGCGGTCTCGCTGATCCAGCGGCCGGCCGCCGGATCGGTCAGGTCGCAGCGGCTCGTGCGTCCATTGCGGGACGATCGCCATCAGGTGGCGGACGTCCGCCTGCGCCATCACCGCGTGAAAGCGCGCCGACGCTTCGTAGCCGAATCGGGGATTGTCATACCCACTGCTATAGGGAAACTCGTCGACGCGCACGAGCAGGCGCGGAGGGCCCGCGGCAGCCACCCCAAGCGCCTGCCGGCGAGCTTGTGTCAGCGGACGCAGCCAGGCATCATCGTAGGTCAGGCGGCCCGCCTTGATCAGCAATCGTTGGCCAGCCCGCGCGGGCGCACTGGGCACGGGGCGCTCACGCACCGCGCCAAGCACCGCCGCAGTCGGCGGCGCGCCGTGCAGCGCGGCGGTGGATCGTGGGCCTGGGCCCGCGCGCGCGCGCTTGCGCTCGAGCACGTCCTCATACAGCGCCTCGGTACGCCGCCAGATCGAATCCCAGTCCCATTGCAACGCCAGCTTGCGCGCGGCGGCGTTGAGCGCAGGCCAGCGCTGCTGCTGATCGAGAAACCGTCCGAGGGCCCGTTCAAGCTCACCGACGTCCATCGGATCGTCGACCAGGAACCCCTCGCGGCCATCGGTCATCACCTCTGCAATCCCCGCCGCTCGCGACGTGATCACCGGCGTGCCGCACCCGATCGCCTCCATCAACACGAGCGGAAACGGGTCGTAGCTGGTCGGAAACACGAAGGCGTCGGCCGCCCGCATCAGCCCCACGACATCTCTGCGGTGTCCCAAGAAGCGAACCCTTTGCGCAACGCCAAGCTCGCGCGCGCAAGCTCGATAAGGCCTCGCGTCGTCGCCGCCCGCCACCCACAGCTCGAGCCGTTCGTCTGACGCCGCCGCCAGCGCGCGGATCGCTCGCGCCAGCCCCTTGCGCCTGAAGCTGTAGCCGACGAACAGCAACACGACGGCGTCCTCGCGCCGGGGCACGACGATCTCGGCGAGCTGCGCGCGCGCTTGGCTTCGCGACGGCGCGGGACTGAAGCGGCAGGTGTCGATCCCGTTGTAGATCACGTGGATCCGGGCGGGATCGATGCCGAGATACTGCTGGAGCTCAGCGCCGGTCTTCGCCGACACGGCGATGATCGGCGCGCTGGATCGGTGCAGCGCCAGTCGTTCCCACATGATCATCGAGACGTGGGGCGGATACACGCGACTGAGCAGTGCCTTCGTGGCCCCCGCCTCGCGTCGGGCGATGTCGAACCATGCAGCACCGCAGGAGTGCGCCGTGATCACGTCGCCCCCCAGCCCCTGCTCGTCGTGGACGTGGACGATGTCGTAACGGCTGTGGTCAAGGCGCGTGTGCAGCGCCGCGGCGAACGTCGGAACCTGGAGCCACGCAGGGCTCTGGAGCATCGGCACGTGGACGAAGCGCGCCGGGCTGCCGTCGATGTCGAGCGCCTCGCTCGTGTAGACGTCGATCTCGTGCTCAGCGCCGGCCCGGTCGCTGAGCTCGGCGATCACCGCCGAGACGCCGCCTTGGCGGTTGTAATAGCGACCGACCATCGCAATCCGCATCGACCTCGCCCCCGCACGCTAGCTGCTCGACATCGCCCGCAGATTAGCCCGTCGGACGCCGCGCGAGCAGCGCCCGCAGCTCGGTGCGGTCGAGCGTGCCGCTGGCGATCAGCAGCGCCGGATAAGCAACCGCGGCGGCTGCGCCTAAAGGCAGCAGGCTATCGCTCGCCGAGCGCAGCGCCAGCAACAGCAAGGTGACGATTGCCGCTATGGCGGCCACGCGGATCAGCCGGTTGAGCTTGACGCGCATTCGCAACGCGCGCAGCACCGCTCGCAGCGACAGCCCGATCACCAGCGACTCGGTGATCACGGTGATCCACGCGGCGCCCCGATATCCGTATCTGGGGACGATCATCAGGTTTAGGGCAATGTTGAGGCACAGTCCCGATGACACATAGGCGACGAAGCGGCGCTGCAAGCCGAGGATGATCACCATGTTCGCCGAGACGTAACCCCAGCAGCTGACGACGAACGAGCCCATCACGACCGGAAGCGTGTTCGCGGCGGAAACGAAGCCGGGACCGTACAGAAGCGCGAGGATCGGCTTCGCCGCGACGAGCGTGAACCCGAACGCCGGCAACGAGATCATCGCGAGATACTCGAGCGCGGACTGCACCAGCCGGCGGGCCCGTTTGATGTCATCGATGACCGCCGCCGCGATCAACGGGAACAGCGTTGTCAACAGCGCGTTGGGCAGCGTCATCGCCCTGATCAGCACCCTGTTGAGGCCTCCGTACAGGCCGGCGTCGACGCGGTGCGGAGCGAGCTCGTAGACGATCAGCTGGTCGATCTGGGAGTGACCGAGGCTCAAGAAGCCCGCGAGTCCGAGCACGAAGCCGGTCCTGGCGAGCAACCTCCACCGTTCGCGAAATCCTCGCAGGCGCAGCGACGCGCGGCGACGGGCGAGCACGGCGGTGAGGATCGCGGAGGCCACCGTGCAGGCCGTGAACGCGAGCGCGAACGCGACGATCCCGCCGCCGGCCGCCGCGATCGTCACGACCGCCGCTGCCCACGCGACTGAGTTGAACGTCAGCGCCGCCATCGTGAGATCGTTCCGAACCCGGAGCCTGAACACGACGCCCATCACCGACAGCACGCTGGCCAGCCCGCTCGCGGCGACGATCACGGCCGCGATTCGCATCTGGGCGCCGTGGGACACGAGCAGCAGCGCGCCCGCGGTGGCGATTGCCACGGGCACCACAAGCGCCACCTGAAGCGTGACCAGCGCGCCGAGCCAGGCGCTTTCGGTCGCTGGAGCCGCTGCGATCTCGCGGATCGCGACCTCCTGCATCTTCAGGTCCGACAGGTAGCCGGTGATGCCGACGACGGCGAAGATCGTCGACCATGCTCCAAATCCGACGGCGCCCAGCTGCCGCGCCAGGACAGCGGTCACGACGACGCCGATCGCGACGTTGGCGACCAGCGCCGCGATCTGGATGGCCACATCGCCTGTGACGCGCCGCGAGCTCACGGCCGGTCGCGCCGGGTTCACCACGTGGCAATCACGGCGTCAGGACGCGCCACTCGCGCGCGACCATTCCCGAGGCTCCGTAAACACGAAGTCGTTGACGTAGCCGGGGGGCGTCGGGATCGGGAGCTCGCCGCCGACCAGGTGGGCGCGCTGGTCGCGGTCGAGGTCGAACTGCCCGAGCGGCGCCAGCCCGTTCGCGGTCAAGGCGCAGCCGACATAGCCCCAAGACTCCAGCAGCTCGAAGGCGTCGGACACCGGACGCTGGCGGTGGCGTTCCTCGAGCTCGACCAGCAAGGCCGGCATCGATTCCCGGATGCTCTGCTCGCCGCCGCGCAAGACGGCGTCCTCGTGCCCCTCGACATCGCACTTGACGAACCTCAGACGCGCGCGCTGCACGATCTCGAGGTCATCGAGCCTGGCGAGCGCAATCTCCACCGACGATTGATCACCGGGTGCGGGCTCGACGATGTACGCGAGGGCGCTGGCTGGCGAGTCCGACACGATCGGAACCTCCATCCGGGCTGTGCCGTTACGATCCGACAGCGCCAGCGCGTAGATCTCGACGTTGGCGCTGCGCCTGCATGCCGCTCGCAGCGCGTGGAGCGCTGGCCCCGGCTCAACAAACGCTGCCACGTGCCCGTGGCGGCCGACCAGGCTTGACAGCCCGATCGTATCCAGTCCCCAGTTGGCGTCGATGTCGACCGCTGTGTCACCTGGTGCAACGAGCTCGCGCACCAGGCGCGCGTGGAGGCTGTCGGCTCTCAGCCGTGCGCGCCAATGGAGCTTGGCCTGCGTCGGTTTGTCGAGCCTGGCTACGACGCGGTTGAGCAACGCATCATGGAAGCCCACGCGAGGACTCCGGCGGCCGGCGTGGGAGTGTCTCGATGCTCGCGTCCTTGAGCAGCTCCTCGATCAGCTCCGCTAGCACCGGCCGGGCGAACTCGCGCTCGGCCCACGCGCGGGCGGCCCGGCCTTGGCGTGCGCCCAGGAGCGGGTCGCGGCGGTACTCGCCGAGCACGGCGCTGAGCGATCCCGGGTCGTTGATCGGTTCCGTGATCGCGCCGAAAGCGGGGCGGATCAGGTCGGCGACGCCTTCTGGACCGGTCGCGACGCATGGCCGCTCCGCCAGCATCCCGAGAATCGTCGCCCTCGGCGCGCCCTCGGTTGGCGAGGGGCAGAAGACGCTGACGTCGAAGGCGCTCAAGACGTCGGCCACGTCGTCGGTCGGCGTTGGTAGGAAGTGGGCCCGCGGGCCCAGCATCGCCGCTAGGCCTCGCAGCTGCGCCTCGGTCTCGCCGGCGCCGGCGAGGATCAGATGCGTATCGGGATCGTCGAGGCGGCGCACGGCCTCGACCACGACGTCGTTTCGCTTCTTGGGGTGAAATCTCGAGATGCAGCCAACGACGAACGCCTCGTCGGGGATCTGCAGTTGCCGGCGCACGGCAACGCGGCCATGCTCGCTGTAGCGGATCTTGTCGACGTCGACGACGTTGGGGACGATCACGACCCTGTGCTCGTCGACGCCGAGCGCGGTGATCGACGCTTTGGTTCCGGCCGACACGGCCATGATCAGGCGGGCGCGGTCGGCCGCGTTGGCGTACACGCGCCTCGGCAGTCCATGGCGAAGCTGGTACGGCACCGGGCCCCACTCGGCCCACACGAGCGTCGCGCGCAACCGCTTGGGCAGCCACGGCGCCATCAACTGTTCCTTCTTGTAGTGAACCAGCAGCACGTCGTACGGTAGCTGGCGACGAAGTTCGAGTCGCAGCCGTCGCACATATTCGATCCAGTGACCGGCGACGGTCGCTGCCGTCCGCTGTGACAACTTCGGGCCGATCTGAAGCGGCTCCACCACAACGCGGGTGTCCCGTCCGATCTTGGGGCGGTCGCTGAGCATCACGACCTGATGGCCGCGGGCCGCGAGCGCGTCGAGCATCTCAACGGCGGCGAACTCTGCACCGCCCGCCGAATTGGTTGTCATGACGCTGACGATCTTCACCCTGTGATGCTCCGCGCTATCGCGAGAGGAGCCTAGCCAGGGCATCGATCGAGTAGCAGCGCGCCGCGAGCTCGCGGCCACCTGCGCCCAGCCGGCGCCCGCGCACAGGGTCCCCCACCAGCAGCGCGAGCTGCTGCGCGAACTCGAGCTGGTCGGCCGCGACGATGAAATGCTCGCCCGCGACGCCGTGCTCCAAAAGCCCGGCGGCATGTGGCGTCGCGATGACTGGGAGCCCGTACGCGAGCGCCTCTACGAACTTCAGCGGGGAGCCGCCTCCTCGCAGCAGCGGAACCGCGACCACATCCGCCAGCGCGTACGCCGAGCGCAGGTCTTCGACGAAGCCGAGTAGCTCGATCCGCGGGTCTGCGGCAGGACCGGACAAGCCGCGACCAGCCACGAGCAGACGCAACTCCGGCCGGCGCTCCCAGGCGCGCGGCAGCACCTGCTCGGCGAGGAACCGCAGACCTTCGCGGTTGGGCTCGTAGGTGAAATCGCCGACGAACAGCACGCGCGCGCACCCTCGCGGCGCGATCGGCTCAATGCCGCTCACGTCGACGACGTTTGGAACATAACGGGTCGGCACATGCTCTCCCGCGAGCGCGGTGGCCTCACGCTGATCGGCATGGGTCGCCATCCAGCTCTCCGAGAATGTCCTCAGCACGGTCCGCTCGAAGCTTGTCAGCGACGCGCCACGTCGGCGGAATCCCGACTCGAAGTTGTGGGCCAGGTAGACGACCTCGCGCCGACGGGCAAGCGCAAGCAGCGCGCCCGCGACCACCGGTCCGTCGGCGATCACGCGCACGTCGGGCGCGGCCGGGTCACCGGCGCGCGCCAGCTCGGGCGACACGCCGCGGGCGAGGTCCCTCGGCACGCCGGCCCGTAGCGCACGTGCGTAGGCGAGCGCCCGTCCCGGCCCGCGCGAGGGGAGCATCGGACGGGTGCTGACGTGATCTAGCCGACCGTATTCGGGTGCCGGTCGCGGCGCGTCGAAGACCACGTACGCGACCTCGACCGCTCGCCGTCGCGCGAGCGCGGCCACGACCCCGTAGGTCCGCAGCCCGGTGCCGCTATTCAAAGTCGGGGTCAGCGCCGTGACCAGCAGGTCGTTCATCGCGCGAGCGCTGCGCCGATCTCGGCCAACCGGGCTTCCCACGAGTGGCCGCGGGCGGCGGCGCTACGTGCGCGGCGGCGGTCGATCGAGTCTTCTGACAGCGCCCGTTCGATCGCGCCGACGGCCTCGTCGACGCCGCCGGCGAGTGTCACGTCGCCGACGCCCTGCAGGGACGGCAACCCGCTCGCCACGATCGGCAGGCCGGCTGCGAGGTACTCGTACACCTTCATCGGGAAGATGCTGGAGGTCAGCCGCGAGCCGCGGTAGGGAATGATGCCGAGCGCGCAGCCGCGCAGCACCGTGGGCAGCGCCGCCTGGGCGCGTGTGCCGAGCAAGTGCACGTTGCGCTCCGCGACGAGGGCGGAGACGTCGGTCTCGGCCTCGCCCAGCCCGATTGGCCCAACCAGCGCCAGCGACCAATCGCGGCGCGACGAGGCGATCCCGGCGACGAGCTCGAAGTCGAGCTTCTTGGCCGTGATCGCGCCGACGAACACGATCCGCGGCTCGGGCAGCTGCCGAAGCTGGCGATCGACGGGGCCCGGCGCCAACGCCGTCGAGAACAGGGCCGTGTCGGCGACGTTGGGCGCAAACAGCACGTTCGCCGACAAGCTGCGCATCCGCTGCGCCAGCGACGGGGCGCTCGCGATCACGAGATCGGCCCGGCGAGCGAATCGTTGCTCGGCCGCGGCGAAGCTGTCGGCGTCGATGCCTTCCTGCGCGGCGATGTCGTCAACGCAGTGGTAGATGACCAGCTCCGGATCGAGGACATCCAGCAGCACTTCCGCGTGGGGCACGTAGCCCCACAGAACCGGACGGTCAAACCCCAGCCTGCTCGCCGCGGCGCCGACGCACGTCTGCAAGACCCGGGCGTTGAGGGCACGCGCGATCGCGTTGGCGTGCAGTGGCAGCACGAGCGGGGACAGCACCGTGACGCCGTCGCGCAGGCGAGGCTTGGCAATCCCGCGATGCAAGCGCCGGCCGATGCGACGGAGGTCGCGACTCGAGGTCAGGCTCGGGCGCCGCAGCCCGAGCGACTCGACGAACAGCACCGGGCTGCCACCCGCCGCCAGCCGTGACATCAGGTGGTGCTGATTGGTCCACACGTCGTTGTCCCAGTCGTTGAAGCCGACGCACACGACCGCGCGGCGCCCGAGCGGGTTCTCGACCAGCTGCGCTGTCACGCGTCCGGGACCAATCGAGGGCGGAGCCGCTCGAAGTCGTCCTGCGCGCGCTCGTAGTCATCCAGGCTGCCGATGTCAAACCACTCCCCATGCGAATGCCACGCGCGGACCGTTTCGCCCACGGCGATCAGCTTCAGCACAAGGTCGGGAAAGTCAAGTCGTTGGCCACGCGGGATGTGATCGCGCGCGCGCGGCGCGAAGCAGTAGACGCCCATCGAGACGTCGTAGCAGAGCGTCGGCTTCTCGACGTATCCCGTGACCTCGGTCTGGTCCACCGCCGAGTCGAACTGCAGCACGCCGAGCGAGATCCTGACTTCGCGCCGGTGCGCGGCGATCGTCGCGGCCTGCCCTCCGGAACGGTGGCGCTGAAGCAGCGCGCCGTAGTCGAGGTCGGTGAGCACGTCGCCGTTCATGACCAAGAAGTCTTCGTCGAGGCCGTCGATCAGGCTCAAGGCGCCGACTGTGCCCAGTGGCTCGTACTCGCGGAAGTAGTCGATCGGGATCCCGTAACGCGAGCCGTCGTCAAAGAACGCCTCGATCAACTCGGCCAAATATCCGGTCGCGATCGTCACTCGGTCAAAGCCGGCGCGCTTCAACTGGCGAATCACGATGTCGAGGATCGGGCGATCGCCGACGGGCATCAGCGGCTTTGGCAGGATCGTCGTGTACGGCCGCAGGCGGGTCCCGAGCCCCCCCGCGAGGATCACGGCGCGCCTCATCTGGCGAAAGCCTACGCTAGGGTGCCGGTCCGGGCGTTCGATGGCTCAGCGCGTGGGCAACGGGGAGCAGGCGTTGCGCGAGCGCGGCGTGCTGATCGTCGAGCAGGGCGGACGCGGCGGGATCGCCGACTACAGCGGTTGCCTGGCCCGTGCGCTCACCGAGCACGGGCTCCGGGTGACGGTCGCGACCGCCCGGGACCACCTGTACGGAGTCATCCCAGGGGTGCGCATCGTGCCCGTGTTCGGCTATGTCAGGGGTCATTCGCGGGCTGCCAGGGTGGCCCGGCGGCTCGGTTTCGGCCGGCTCCTGAATGGGCTGTGGTTCCTGCTTGTGCTGCCGCGGCTGGCCGCACTCGCGCGACGCAGCGCGATCGTCCACGTCCAGGGATGGGAGCGAACCTCGCTCGGGCTGATCGCGACCTTAGTGCTGTTGGCAGGCCGTGCGCGGATCGTGTACACGGGCCACAACACCTTCGAGCGGCTCGCTCGAGGGCTCAACGGCGCGCCGCTGTTTGCGGCGCTGGCGCGCGCGACGATCGTGCATACGATCTCTGACCGCGACCGGCTCACGAGGCCCGTGACCGTGATCCCGCACGGCCATTATGCAGGTGTTGCGGCCGGCGCTCGACCAGTCTCCCCGGCGCCAGCCCGCGGCGCGCTGTGTCTCCCGGTCGACGCGTTGGTCGTGCTGGTGTTCGGCGTGCTGCGGCCCGACAAGGGGATCAGCGACCTGCTGCGCGCGCTTGGTCAGGCGCCAGGCTGGCTTGCGGTGATCGCGGGCGAGGAGGACGGGGGCCTGCACGCGGCCCGCGAGCTGCTAAACGCAAGCGACCTGGCTGGACGCGTGACGGTCCGGGAAGGGTTCCAGGACATCGACGCGGTTGCGGCGCTGTTCGCCGCCGCCGATCTAATCGCGCTTCCTTACTCGCGGGCCAGCCAGAGCGGCGTGCTGCACCTCGCGTACGGCTTCTCCCGCCCCGTGGTCGCCTACCCGGTCGGCGGGTTGACCGAAGCGGTGATCGACGGCCAAACGGGCTGGGTGTGCAGCCAGCCCACGCCGGCCGCGCTCGCGGCTGCGCTGCGTGAGGCGGCGGCGGCCGGACGCGTCGAGCTGCGGCGACGAGGGGCGGAGGGGCGGCGGTGGGCGGCCGCCAACTTCGATTGGGGCTCGATCGCGCTGGACACTGAGGGCGTCTATCGCGCGGCGCTTGCCCGATGAGCGAGCCCGCGCAGCCACGAGAACCGGCTGCGGGTCACCACCGGCGGCGCCGGCGGCGTCGCCCCTTGGATGACTGCGAGCGGCGCCTGCACGGTGAAGTAGTCGATCTGCGACTGCGCGAGGCCTGCCCGCTGCAGCTCTGGGACGAGGTCCGGGGGGCGGCGGACGGCGTCGTGTGCGTCGGAGGCGATCAGGTGCACCAGCTGCGCTTCGATCAGCTCCCACGCGAATGCCGGCGCGCCGTGGCTCCCGTGACCGGTTAGCGCTCGCGCGGTCACGCAGCACAGGGCGCCCCCTTCCACCAGCCGCTCCAGGAGCTCGGGGTTGCGCTGCAGGGCGGGCGATCGCTCTGGGTGGGCGATCACGACGTCGTAGCCACGATCGGCGATCAGCGCCGTCGCGTTCTCGATCCCCGCCGCCCCCGAGCTGCTCGGCATTTCGACCAGCACGCAGCGGCCGGCACCAAGACGCAGTGCGTCGAGCTCGCGGTCGGGGAGCTCGGCGGCGCGCGACAGCGTGATCTCGGCTCCGGACAGCACTTCGAGCTCGATCGCTGTCTGGCTCAACGCCTTGTTGAGCGTACTCACCCCGGCGCGCACGGTTGCCGCGTCGACGTCCGGGTAGCGCCAGCTTACGTGCGGCGTCGCGACGACTGTCCGCGTGCCCGCTGCGTACGCTGCACGGCAAAGCTCGAGCGAGCCCGCAAGTCTGTCAGGCCCGTCGTCGACCCCGGGTAGGACGTGACAGTGGAGGTCGATCACCCGCCGTCAAGCATAGATCGTGATGTCATCATCCCGCCGCGCATGCCCCTAGCGGTCCGGTCAAACCCAGTCGCCGCGCTGCGCTCGCGCTTTCGCCGCGTGGCGATCGTGCACGAGTGGCTGACGATCCCCGGCGGCTCGGAGAAGGTCGTGCTGGCGATCCTCGATTTGCTTCCGCACGCGGAGTTGTTCACGTCCGTGTACGACCCCTCCCCGTGGCCGGAGGCGATCACGAGCAGACCCGTGCACACGTCGTTCTTGAACCGCCTACCCGGCGCCAAGACGCACTACTCGCGTCTGCTGCCGCTGATGGACAGTGCCTTTCGTTCCTTCGACCTGTCCCAGTTCGACCTCGTGATCTCGTCCAATCACGCTTGTGCGAAGAACGTTCGCACCCCCCCGGGGGTTCCCCATGTCTGCTATTGCCACACGCCGATGCGCTACGCGTGGGACCCGTCGTTTCTGACCGAGGAGGCGCTCGGACCCGTTGCGCGCCAGCTTGCGCCAATCGGCACCGCGTGGCTGCGCCACATCGACCGCAAGCGGGCCGACGGCCCCGACGTGTTCGTCGCCAACTCGAGCTTTGTCGCGTCCCGGATCAAGGAGGCGTACGGCCGCGACAGTCATGTGATTCATCCTCCGGTGCGCGTCGAGCACTTGCTGGAGACCCCCCGCGACGAGCGCGACGCGTACCTGGTGTTTGGGCGCATCGTGCCGTACAAGCGCGTCGACATCGCGATTGCAGCCTGCGAGCGGATCCGGAGACGGCTGCTGGTCGCCGGCGACGGGCGCGACTTGGCGCGCGTGCGGCGGCTCGGGTCCCGCTATACGGAGTTCCTGGGGCCCGTGCCCGACAAGGACATGCCGGCGCTGTTCTCGCAGGCGCGAGCGCTCTTGTTCCCGGGGCTCGAGGATTTCGGGATGGTGCCGGTCGAGGCGCAGGCCGCCGGCATGCCGGTCGTCGCCTATGGCGCCGGAGGGGTGCTGGACTCGGTGATCGACGGCCAGACCGGGGTGCTCTACCATCCGGGTTCGGTCGAGGGGCTGTGCGCAGGGATCCGCCGGCTCGAGTCGCTCACGATCGCCGAGCAAGACCTGAGATCCAACGTCCTGCGGTTCGGGCCCGAGCGGTTCGCGTGCGAGTTCGGGGAGCTGTTGATGAGCTTGAGAGATTGTCCGCGACCGGGCTAGGACAGCCGCCAGACAGCGGTTCACGGGTGGTCGCCGCCTCGGCGGTCGTCGTGATGGTCGGCGCGGCCATATACCTCGGTCACCGCTCGGGCATCGTGGCGGGGGCGGCCGCGCTGGCAGCCGAGGCCTGCGCCTTGCTGCTGCTCGGCAACGCCAAGCTTGCGCTGCTGGCGTTCATCGTGGTTGGCGTCGTCGCCGAGGACGATCCGACTTGGGGCATCAACCTGTCGTCGGTCTACGACCACGGAACCGCGCAGCCCTCGCTGTTCGAGGCCTTGGAAGCGCTCGCCGTGATCGCCGTGCTGCTGTACCTCGTCAGCACCCGCCTGGAGCCGAGGTCGCCGCGGCCGTTTGGCATGCCGCTGGCGCTGACTGCTCTCGCTCTCGTCGGCGGCCTGCTGCAGGGCATCGGCTCCGGCGTGACCGCGCCGTCGGCGCTGCTCGGAACCGTCCAGAGCACAGTTCCGCTGCTGGTCGTCCCGCCTCTGGTCGTTAACGTGATCCGTTCGCCTGGGCAGCTGCGCCGTGCGCTGGCGATCGGCGCTGTGCTGGCCGGTTTCAAGGCGATCGCCGGGCTGTTCGTGGTCGTCGCGGGGCTCGCGGCGGTTCAGGGCTCGTTCGGGCGGATCACGTACTTTCAGCCGCCCGCGAATCTGCTGCTGATGCTGTTCGTGCTCGCGATGCTGGTGGCCTGGCTGTCTCGAACCCGAGTTCCCGCCTGGACGCAATGGCTCGTCCCGCTGGCGATCGCGGCGCTGCTGCTCAGCTTTCGCCGGACGATCTGGCTGGGCACGGCCGTCGCCGCGCCGGTGCTCGTGGTTGCGGCCAGCGGGCGCGTCGGGCGCCGCTTCATCGTGCCGGCGACCGCCGTCGCGGCGGTCGTCGCTTACATCGTGCTCAGCACGGGCATCGGCGGCGGCCTGCAAGGCTCGCTGGTCACGCGAGCGGAGTCGATCAGCCTCGCGAAGATCAGCCAGAGTCAGCAGGACCGCTACCGGATCGACGAGCGCCGGAACGTGTGGGCCGCGATCGAGCACAGCCCGATCACGGGGCTCGGGATCGGGGTGCCGTGGCCGATCCGCTATCCGCTCGGGATCGACTTCCCCGATCAGACCGACTTCACGCACATCGCCGCGTTCTTCTGGTGGATGAAGATGGGGCTGATCGGGCTGATCGCCTACGTGTCGCTGCTCGCGGCTACGATCATGACCGGGATTGCGGTCTGGCGCCGCCATCACGATCCACAGATACGGGTCTTTGGCCTGGCCGGCGCAGGGTTGGCGATTGGCCTCGCGGTGGTGGAGCTCGCCAACACGGTGCTCGGCGACAGCGAGCGCGGAACGGCGCTGTTTGCCGTGCTAATTGGCCTGCTGGCTGCGGCTTACGGGCAGCTTGGCGCTCACCCCGACAGGGAGACTGCCGATACAGTTGATGACTTATGAGTAGCGCGGCGAACGGCTTGCGATCAGTCGCAGCGCCAGGTGAGGAGTCGTCGCTGCTCGCCGGTGTCCGCGTGCTGCGCGAACGCTGGTGGATCGTCGCAGCGACCGTCGTCGTGTGCCTCGCGATCGCGTTGGCGCTGGCGCTGACAGCGACCACGCAATACACGGCGACCGCGACGCTGCTGGTCCGCAGCTCGGATCTGGCGGCTCTAATCGACCCGACCCAGGCCGAGACCACCGATCCGGCTCGGGAAACCGCCGACACGCTGTCGCTGCTGCAGTCGGGGGTTGTGGCCGGCCAAGTCAAGTCGTCGCTGCACCTGTCGCAGTCGGTGTCCGATCTGCAGCAACGTGTGGACGCCACGACCGTGGCCAACACGGACCTCGTCAGCGTCTCGATCTCCGACCCAAGCCCGTCGCAAGCAGCGCGGCTCGCAAATGCGTTCGCGAACTCGCTCGTCAGCTACCTCACCGAATCCGACCAGGCCCAAGTCGCCGCCGGCCAGGCCCAGCTGACCTCCCAGCTCTCGCATCTCTCGAGCGCCGACAGCTCGGCGCGCGCGGTGCTCGAACAGGCCCTGCGACAAGTCGTGGCGCTGCGGGCGGTCACCAACGGCAATGTCCAGGTCGTCGATCCGGCGCAGCCGCCCAGTTCACCGTCGTCGCCTAACGTCAAGCGAGACGCCGCTGCCGGCGCGATCGCCGGCCTCGTGATCGGCCTCGCGCTGGCGTTCGTGCTGGACCTGTTCGACCGCAGGATCAAGGACACCGAGGAGCTCGAGCAGCTGTACGGACTGTCGGCGCTGTCGATGGTCCCATTGCGCAAGCCGCGGGCCGTGGGAGCGCGGGGAGCGCAAGCGGACCTCGAGCCGTTTCGGATCGTCCGCGACGGGCTGGGCTACATCTCGCTGCGCGAGGAAAGCCGCGTGATCCTCGTCACGAGCGCGGTGCCGTCCGAAGGCAAGACGCACGTCGCGATCGGCCTGGCTCAGGCGATCGCGTCGGCCGACAAGTCGGTCGTGCTGGTCGAGGTCGACGTCCACCGGCCGGCGGTGAGGACGCGCTTTCGCTTGCACTCCAGCGGTCGCGGGCTGATGAACACGCTCGTCGACGGCACCAGCGCACTGGAGCTGCTGCTGCCGGTGCCGAAGATACCGTCGCTGTCGGTGCTCCCCAGCGGCCCCTCGACGCCGAATTCCGCCGAGCTGCTGCGCCTGCCGGCAACCTCGAAGGTGCTCGGCGAGCTTGCCCGCGAGTTCGACTTCGTGATCCTCGACGGACCGCCGCTGTTGCCGGTGGCCGACACCCGTGCGCTGCTCGACGGCCGGATGATCGACGTCGTGCTGGTGGTCGCCCGGCCGTACCTGACGACACGCCAGCACATTCGTGGCGCCCTCGCCGTGCTCAAGCGCTACCCGGAGGAGGGGATCGGGCTGGTGGTCAACGCCGTGCGAGACAGCGCAGCGGACTATTACTACTACTCCGATGTGAGTGCAAACGGTGGATCTGCTGAGGAGCGACGAGTTCGCCGGTCGGCACGTAGCGCCCGGCGCGGCGACAAGGCGGCCGATCGCGATGCGTGAGCTGACTGTGGTGACTCACGTCCAGCCGTCGCGCACGAGCTCGCTACCGCGGGGGCTTGAGCGATGGTGGCCTCGGGCGGCGTGATCGTCGTCACCGGCGGCGCCGGCTACATCGGCGCCCCGCTGTGCCTCGAGCTTGCGGCGTCGGGTTGGCGCGTGCGTGCGCTCGATCTGCTGTTGCACGATCAAGCGCAAGTCGCGAGTGAGCTCGAGCGCAGCGGGATCGAGCTGATCCGTGCCGGCATCGACAGTGCGGTGGCGCGCGAGCGCGCCCTCGACGGCGCTGCAGCGGTCGTCCACCTGGCCGCGATCGTCGGCGATCCCGCATGTGCACGCGACCCGGCGCTGTCACACGCGGTCAACGTCGAGGGTAGCCTGGCGCTTGCCCTGGACGCCGAGCGACTCGGCGTCGAGCGGTTCGTGCTCGCGTCGACCTGCTCAAACTATGGACGGATGGCCGATCCGACGACCGAAATCACCGAGCTCGGCGTCCTTGCCCCGGTGTCGCTGTACGCCCGGCAAAAAGTCGAGGTGGAACAGTGGCTGCTCAACGGAGGGCGCAAGCACCTGCGGCCCACGTCGCTGCGCTTTGCGACCGTCTACGGAGTGGCGCCGAGGATGCGCTTTGACCTGACGGTCAACGAGTTCACCCGCGATCTTTGGGCCGGGCGCCCGCTCGAGGTCTTCGGGGAGCGCTTCTGGCGGCCGTACGTGCACGTGCGCGACGCCGGTGCAGCGGTCCGGAGCGTGCTCCAGGCGCCGGTTGAGGTCGTGGCCGGGCAGGTGTTCAATGTCGGGAGGTCAGGAGAGAACTACCGCAAGCTCGATCTCGTGCGGGAGATACGCAAGCTGACCGATCGCGGCGAGGTCAGCTTCGTGCAGCGGGACGAGGACCCGCGCGACTATAAGGTCAGCTTTGACAAGATCCGCAAGATCCTCGGCTTTGAAACCGAGATGACCGTCCCGCAGGGAATCGCCGAGGTGCTCGACGCACTGCAGGAGAATCGCTTCGGCGACCCGTTCGATGCGCGTTACCGAAACACGGCGTGAACCGCTGATTCCGGTCTTTGACTTGCGGTTCACGCGCGAGGACCTCGAGGCGGTCGCGGAGACCTTGCGATCGGGATGGCTGACGATGGGACCGCGAACGCAGCAGTTCGAAGCTGCATTCGCGCATGCGATCGGGACCCGTCACGCGGTCGCCGTCTGCAGCTGCACGGCTGCTTTGCATCTGGCCTACCTGGCAGCAGGGGTCGGCCCTGGCGACGAGGTGATCGTGCCGTCTTACACAATGGTGGCGACGGCGGCGGCGGTGTTACACGCCGGCGGCACGCCCGTGTTCGCCGACATCGTGTCACCGAGTGAACCGTTGGTCGACCCCGACCACGTGCAGGCGCTGCTGACCTCGCGCACGAAGGCGGTGGTGGCGATGCACTTCGGAGGCTACGGCGCCGCCGTCGATCGGCTGTCGCGCCAGTGCGCCGAGCATGGCCTGGCGCTGATCGAGGACGCGGCGCACTCGCCGATGGCCACGCTCGCTGGGCGCAGCCTCGGCGCGTGGGGGCTGGCTGGAGCGTTCAGCTTCTTCTCCAACAAGGTCCTCGCCGTCGGCGAAGGCGGCTTGCTGACAACCGACGACGACGATGTCGCGGCGTTCGCGCGCTCCCGGCGGTCGCATGCGATGACGGCGGTGACATGGGATCGCCATCAGGGAACCGCCCATCACTACGACGTGGTCGGCCTCGGCTACAACTACCGCATCGACGAGCCACGAGCGGCGCTCCTGCTCTCGCGGATGAAACGGCTCGGGGATGAGATCGAACGGCGCCGGCAGCTGACCCGTCGTTATCGCCGCCTGCTGGCGGGCGTCCCCGGCCTGACCGTGCCGTTCAGCGATCAAAGCGTCGACACCTCGTCGTGCTACGTGATGCCGGTGATGGTCAACGATCCACACCGCCGGGGCCCGCTCAGATCGGCGCTTCGTCAGGTCCACGGCGTGCAGACGAGCATCTTCTATCCCGCAGTGCACGAGTTCACCGCCTACCGGCAGCGGTTCCCCGAGACCTCGCTGCCGCAATCCGAGCTGGCGGCGCGCAGCGAGGTGACGCTTCCCTTGTTTGCCCACATGACCGATTCCGAGCAGGATCGAGTCGTGCAAGCCTTGGCGGCGGAGCTGCGCACGTGAGCTGGACGGTCCCGCTAACCGACGTCGTGCTCAGCGAGGACGACGTCGCCAGCGTGCTGGAGTGTCTCGGCGACGGCTGGCTGACGATGGGCCCGCGTACCGAGGCGCTCGAGCGTGCGCTGGCCGAGTTGTTGGGCGCCGAACATGCGGTTGCGGTGTCATCCGGCACGGCGGCGTTGCATCTCGCGCTGCTGGCGGCCGGCGTGGCGCCCGGAGACGAGGTCCTAGTGCCGGCGTTCACGTTCGTCGCCGGGGCCGGCGTCGTTCGCCATTGCGGCGCCAGGCCGGTGTTCGTCGAACCGTGCGGGCCCGATGACTTCAACCTCGATCCGGACGACGCCGCGCGCCGCATCGGGCCGCAGACGCGGGCGCTGCTCGCGACCCACTGGATGGGTTACGCCTGCGACCTGCCGGCGCTCGAGCGCTTGTGCGATCGGCACGGACTGCTGCTGATCGAGGATTGTGCCCAGAGCATCACGGCAGCTTGTGTCGACGGCCGCCTGACCGGCACGGTCGGAGCGGCCGGCTGCTTCTCGTTCTTCTCCAAGCATCAGCTTTGCGTCGGCGAAGGTGGAATGATCATCACCGCCGACAGTGACATCGCCGCCAAGGCCCGCTCGCTGCGGTCACATGCGATGACGTCGGCGACCTGGGAACGTCACACCGGTCACGCCGACAGTTACGACGTCGTCGACGTCGGCTTCAACTTTCGCATCGACGAAGCGCGCGCTGCACTCGGTTTGAGCCGGCTGCCGAGACTCCATGCTGACATTGCCAAACGGCGCGCGCTCGTCCGTTCCTACCGCGACCAACTCGCGAGCATCGAGCGTGTCACGTGTCCGTGGACGGACGAGGAGGTTGACAGATCGGCCCATTTTGGCTTCCCGATTGTGCTCGAGACGCCCGCCGAGCGCGATCGGGTCGCACGCGAGCTCACCGCACGACGGATCCAGACGACCTGGTATCCAGCGCTCACGACGCTGTCGGCGTATCGCGACCATCGCCCCTGCCCGCGGGCCGAGGGCGTTGCCGCGCGGCATCTCGGGTTGCCCCTCTCGTGCACGTTCACGACCCGGGAGGTCGATCACGTTGTTAGCCACCTGACAGAGATAGTGGCTGCCAAGGACGACAACGGTTGAACGCGACGCTGCGTGCTGCGAACGCCCCCGGGCGGCGGCGCAAGACGGCGCAGGCGACGTTCGGGGAGCGACTGTTCTCGGGTTTGCCCGCCCTCGCGCCGGCACTCGTGGCGGTCGCGCTGATGATCCTCTGGGCGGCCCACGACGGCGGCTACGACGACGACACGTGGTACTGGGGGGCACTGACGCTGCTCGCCGTGGTTGCCGTGATGCTGATCACGCTCGGCCCCAGGCGAACGGCGCTCTCGCGGGCAAGCATCGTTGCCTTGGTCGCGTTCGCCGGCTACCTGGGCTGGTCCTACCTCAGCATGGCGTGGGCGCAGACGCCGGGGTGGGCGTTGGAGGGCAGCAACCGGACGCTGCTCTACCTGCTGGTGTTCGTTTTGTTTCTGATCGTGCCGTGGACGCCGGAGGCAGCGCTGGTCACGATCCTGGTGTTTGTGCTCGGGGTGGGCATGATCGCGATCGTGCTCCTGTCGCGGTTCGCGTTGCGCGATCACGCCCAGACGCTGTTCATCGACGGTCGATTGGCGGCTCCGACCGGATACTTCAACTCCAGCGTCGCCCTGTTCATGATCAACACGCTGCTGGCGACAATGCTCGCGAGTCGCCGGACGGTGCCGGCGCCGCTGCGCGGCTTGCTGATCGCGATCGCGTGCGCATCGCTACAGCTCTGCGTGATGGGGCAAAGCCGGGGGTGGCTGTTCACGCTCCCGCTCGTGCTCGTCGTCGCGGTGCTGGTGGCGCGCGAGCGGTTGCGGCTGGCGGCGGCGGCCACGCTCCCGATCGCCGCGGCCCTGCTGCCGGTCCATCGCCTGCTCGACGTCTTTCAGACGAGTGGTGCGAGGCTCGATCGCGCCGCCACCACCGCCGGACGCACGTCGCTACTGCTCAGCGCGGGGATGCTCGTGCTCGGCACGCTGATCGCCAAGGCCGACACGAAGATCGCCTGGCCTTCGCCGTCGCCGGCCGGTCGGCGCCGCCTCGGCGCCGTCGTCGCGGCGCTGGCGCTCGTCGGCGCCGGCGCCGGCGCGATTGCCGCCACGCACGGTGATCCGCTCGGCTTCGTCGGGCGGCAGTGGCGCGGATTCGTCCATCCGCCGGCCACGACGTCAACGGTGTCGCACTTCGCCGCCGTGGGCAGCGGGCGATACGACTTTTGGCGGGTTGGCCTGGATGCCTTCGTGGCGCACCCGATCGGCGGTCTCGGACAGGACAACTTCGCCGACTACTACCTGCCCCGCGCCCGCTCCGGCGAGGACCCCCGCTGGACTCACAGCCTCGAGATCAGGCTGCTGACCCACACCGGCATCGTTGGCTTCGCCCTGTTCGCGACGTTCCTGACCGCCGCTGTGGCCGCCGCGCTGCCCGCCTTGAGGCGAGGCACGGCGGAGCCCAGCCGCGCCGTCGCCGCCACCGCGTTGCTGGCGCTGGTGGTGTGGCTGATCCATGGGTCGGTTGACTGGTTCTGGGAGATCCCGGCGCTGACGGCGCCCGCGCTGGGCTTCCTCGGGATGGCCGGGGCGCTCGGTTGCTCAGCAGCCCGCACGAGTACGCCACGGCGCGCGCTGCCTCGACTGCCGCGCGCGGTCACCGCCGTCGCCGGATCGCTCGCGTTCATGGCGGCCGCGTTCGTGCTCGCGCTTGCGTATCTATCGGTTCGCGAGGTGTCGGTGGCGAGCGATATTCGCCAGCGCAACCCGACCGCGGCGCTGGCAGACCTCGCGACCGCGGCCGATCTCAACCCGCTGAGCCCTGACCCAGGCCGGCTGGCCGGGACGATCGCGCTCCAGAATGGCGCGTTGACGATCGCCGAGCAGCGCTTCCGCCAGACGATCGCGCGCGAGCCGGGCGGCTGGTACGCGTGGTTCGGAGATGGGCTGGCCGCCTCCGGCCTCGGCGATGGCGCCCGCGCCCACCACGATTTCGTCGTGGCGGCGTCGATCAATCCCCGTTCATACGCGGTCGCGCAAGCTCTGTCACGGGTCTACAGCAGCCGGCCGATGACGCCGACGCAGGCGTTCGGCCTGCTGGTGCTCGAGCTGTGACCAGCGGGCACGGTCGGCTGCATCCCGCTAGCATGGCGCCCGTGGAAACGGTCGTGGTGACGGGGGGCGCCGGCTTCATCGGCTCGCATGTCGTCGACGCGCTCTTGGCGACCGGGCAGCGTGTGGTCACTGTCGACGATCTGTCGAGCGGAAGTGCCACGAACGTGGCCGACAAGGCCGAGCTCGAGGTAGTCGACATCGTCGACACGGCGGCGCTGAACCGCGTCGTTGACGCGGCGGCTCCGGTTGCAATCTTTCACCTCGCGGCCCAGGCGTCAGTCACCGTCTCGGTGACTGATCCCACCCGCGACGCGACGGTCAACGTGATCGGCACGCTGAACGTCCTCGAGGCCGCCAAGCGCCATCAAGCTCCGATCGTGTTCACCTCGACCGGCGGGGCGCTGTATGGCAACGATGCGCCGCGACCGACGCCCGAGAGCTACACGCCAGAGCCGCTGTCGCCGTACGGAGCTTCCAAGTGGGCCGCCGAGTCCTACGTGCGCACCTGGGCCAACGCGTCTGGGATTGCGAACGCAATCTGCCGGCTCGCCAACGTTTACGGGCCGCGCCAGAGTCCGCACGGGGAGGCCGGCGTCGTCTCGATCCTGTCCAATCAGCTCCACCACGGCAGCGCGCCGACCTTGTATGGGCAAGGCCACGCGACGCGCGACTACATTCACGTCAGCGACGTCGCCGCCGCGCTGCTGGCGGCTCGGGGCGTAAAGGGCGTGTTCAATGTGGCCACCGGCCGTGAGGCCGAGGTGCTCGAGATCTTCAAGCTGCTCAGCGAGGCGTCCGGCGCGACCGTGCAGCCGAACCTCGCGCCGCTGCGCGAGGGCGAGCTCGAGCATTCGTGCATCGATCCCAG
>JBEKRJ010000003.1:0-28768 GCA_049518835.1 Solirubrobacteraceae bacterium | reverse complement strand
CACCAGCACCTGCATCACCATCCCGAGCCCGAGGCCGAGCACGAGCAGGTACAGGTCGGCTGCCGCCGCGGTGGTCGTCACCGCCAGGCGCGAGAGCAGCAGCAGTCCGATCGTCATCACCGCGGTCCCGGCGATCGGGAACAGCTTGTAGCGCCCGGTGCGCGAGATCACCCGGCCGGACACGACCGAGGTCAAGACCAGCCCGCCCATCAACGGGATCAGCCGCAGCCCGGCGCCGGTCGGACTGGAGTGAAACACCGTCTGGAAGAACAGCGGCAAGAACGTCACCGATCCGAACAGCGCGAAGCCGACGATCAGCGACAGCGTGCCAGCGACGCGGAACACCTCGTCGCGTAGCACCGGGATCGGGAGCACGGGCTCGCGGGCGCGGCGCTCGACCAACAGGAAGCCACCGAGCGCCAGCACGCCGGCGGCGCCGACCAGCACCGTCTGGCTCGAGCCCCACGGCCATGTCGTGCCGCCGAGGCTTGCGACCAGCACGATCGCGCTCAGCCCGCACGCGAGCACGCCGGCGCCCAGGTAGTCGATCGACGGCCGCCCGCGGGCGCTCGCCGCCGGCAGCGTCGCCGCGAGCACGACCAGCGCGACGAGCCCGACGGGCAGGTTGACGTAGAAGATCCACCGCCACGACACGTGCTCGACGATCACGCCTCCCAGCAGCGGCCCCGCGACGCTCGCGAACCCGAACACCGCCCCGAACAGCCCCTGGTAGCGGCCGCGCTCACGCGGTGAGACGATGTCGCCGACGGTCGACTGGACGAGCACGATCAGACCGCCGGCGCCGAGCCCCTGGACCGCGCGAAACGCGATCAGCTGATTCATCGATCCGGCCTGCCCGCATAGCGCCGAGCCGACCAGGAACAGCACGATCGCGCTCTGCAGCACTCGCTTGCGCCCGAGCTGATCGCCGAGCTTGCCGTACAGCGGGGTGACCGCCGTTTGCGCCAGCAGGTACGCGCTCGTCACCCACGACAACCGCTCCAGGCCGCCGAGGTCGCCGACGATCGTCGGCAGCGCCGTCGCGACGATCGTCGAATCGAGCGCCGCGATCAGCATCACCAGCATCAGGCCGGCGAACACGATGCCGACCCGCTTGGTCGCGGCCGGGCGAAGAGCAGCGGGTGCGGCGTCGCTGACGGTACTCATCTCGAGCTCTAGTGCTCCAGGCGCTAGAGGCGCCCGAGGGCCAGCCTACTAGCGACCAACCGCCCCGCGCCGGCGCCGGCGCCGGCGGCGAGCGCTACCCAGCCGCCGCGACGAGCTCGGCGCAGGGGACGTCGACGACGGCGACGGTTCCCGACGGCTGCGCCGGGCTCAGCGTCAGGCTGCCCCCCGCAGCCTCGACGCGCACGAGATGCGAAGCGAGCCCGATGTGGCCCCGGGCCACGCTTCGTCGCACCGCGCCGTCGGGGATTCCGCGCCCGTCGTCGGCGATCACCAGCCGCGCGACCGCACCCCGGCGAACGAGGCTGATCCGGACGGTCTGCGCGTGCGCGTGCTTGACGACGTTGCTCAGCAGTTCCCGGGCGGTTCCGTACAGCAGGCCGTCGGCGGCGGTGCGCATCGTCTCGCTCCAGCCGTCGCTGTCGACGACGGCCGAGAAGCCGCCGCCGGCTTGGGCGTTGCGTGCGAGCTCGCGCAGCGCCTGCGCCAGGCCGGCGTGCTCCAACACCGCCGGGTGCAGCTCCGCGACGGTCGAGCGCAGCAGGCGCGAGGACTCGGTCAGCGCATGATCGAGGCGGTCGAACGCCTCCGGGTCGCCCAGCTCGCGCGCGTCCTCGAGGTCGTGACGGGCCGCGAGCACGTACTGCAGGGCGCCGTCGTGCAGGCGCTCGGCAAGCCCGCGCCGCTCCCGCGCCTCGATCGTGCTCAGCTCGCCGAGCAGCCCGGTCCGGTCCCGGACGAGGCCGCCGATCATCGCGACGCGAGACCGCTGGATGTATGACAGCACGATGCAGCCGACCCCGACGCCGACCAGCGCCAGCGTCCGCAGCAGGATCGATCCCCACGGCTCGCCGTTGGCCCGCCGCGACCCGACGCTGGAGGCCAGGTACACGGCAACCGTCGGCCCGACGACGATCGCGCCGACGGTGGGGCGCAGCTGCGTCGCCGCCATCACCGGCACGAGGAAGAAGCCGTTTACCAGCACGTCGACGGTCCAGCTCTCGCGCGCCGACGCGCCGGCGAGCAACGTCAGGCCGGCCAGCGCAGCGAGGTCGACGCACAGGTCAAGCCACACGAACCTCACCGGCGCCGGGCCGCCGCGCCAGGTCCACGTCGCGACGGCGACCGCCCACATCAGGTACGCGGCGACGATCGCGTAGCACCCCGCCCGATCATGGGCCGGCGGGAAGACCGCGAGCGTCAACACGAAGAAGCCGACCAGCACTCCTCGCAGCACGATCTGCAGCCGCACGCCGCGGTACTCGTGCTCGAGCACAATCGAATCGACCTCCGGGATCGAGCCGGGGTCAGCCGACGCAGTCCGGTCGCGCAAGCGATGCCTACTGGAGCCTGGGAGAGGTTGGCGAGGAGGTGGCGATCTCGACCGGATAGTCTCGCACTCGTGCGCGAGCTGAGGCCCGAAGATCAGTTCGGCGCCTACCGAATCGAGGCGATCGCGGGGCGTGGCGGCATGGGGCTCGTGTACCGCGCTCGCCAGCGCCGTCCGGACCGGATCGTGGCGCTGAAGGTGATCGTGCCCGAGCTCGCGGCGGACCCGGAGTTCCGCACCCGCTTCGAGCGCGAGTCCAACGCCGCCGCGCAGATCGAGCACCCGAACGTGATCCCGGTGTACGAGGTCGGCGACGAGGACGGCCTGCTGTACATCGCGATGCGGTTCGTCGCCGGGGTCGACCTGCGTGCGTTGCTGGCTCGCGAGGGCCCGCTCGCGCCCGTCCGGGCCGCGCACCTGACAGCGCAGGCAGCGGACGCGCTGGACGCCGCCCACGCGCGGGGGCTGGTCCATCGCGACGTCAAGCCCGGCAACATCCTCGTCGCCGCGCGCGACCACGTGTACCTAACGGACTTCGGGCTCACCAAGCGCACGGCGGACACCGCCGCGATGACGGCGAAGGGGCTGTTCGTGGGCAGCATCGACTATGTCGCGCCCGAGCAGATCGAGGGCCGTGCGGTGGACCCGCGCGCGGACGTCTACTCGCTTGGGTGCGTGCTGTTCGAGCAGCTGAGCGGCAGCGTGCCGTTCCCGCGCGAGTCGATCGTCGCCAAGATCTTCGCCCACGTCTACGACCCGCCGCCGTCGCTGGACGGGATCCCGGCGCCGCTTGGCGCGGTCCTAGCGCGCGCGATGGCCAAGCGCCCTGAGGATCGCTTCCAGTCGGCGGGCGACCTCGGCCGCGCCGCGCTGGCAGCCGCCGCCGCCGCCGAGCACCCGGACAGCGCCGCCGGCGACGAGCCCGACACCCGCGGCGTCGACGCCGCGGCGGGCGGCGCGCCGAAGGTGACCGTGATCGTCGTCGACGACCACCCTTTCTTTCGCGACGGCGTGACCCGCGCGCTGCAGCGCAGCGGACAGATCGCCGTGGTCGCCGAGGCGGACAACGGTCGGGACGCGCTGGCGGCGATCCGCCGCGAGCTGCCCGCGGTCGCGCTGGTCGACTACGAGATGCCGGTGATGGACGGGATTGCGCTCGTGCATGCCGTCGTCGCCGAGCAGCTCGCCACCAGGGTGCTGCTGCTGTCGGGGATCGTCGACAGCGCGACCGTGTTTCGCGCCGTCGAGGAGGGTGCAGCCGGCTACCTGTCCAAGGACGCCCGCCGCCAGGACATCGTCGATGGAGTGCTCAGCGCCGCGCGCGGCAACACGGTCGTGCCGGCCGAACTGGCCGCCGGCCTCGCCGCTGAGATCCGCCTGCGCGCCAGTTCACCGGGCGCTGTCGTCGCCCGCGAGCAAGAAACGTAGCCGGCGATCGCCCCCGCGCCCCCGGCGCCCGCCGAGCCCGCCGCGCCCTAAGCCGCGCGCTGCCCGGACCAGTCCGCCGGCAGCGCCCGCTGCGCGTCGAGCAGCCAGCGCGTCGCGTCCGCTCCAGGGATCGGCCTGCTGATCCCGTAGCCCTGGGCGACGTCGCAACCGAGCGCGCGCAGTTCCGCCAGCAAGCCGAGGTCTTCGATCCCCTCGGCGACGGCGCGCAGCCCGAGGTTGTGGGCCAGGTCGATCGTCGAGCTGACGATGATCGCGTCGCTGGGCTCCTCGGCCATCCGGCTGACGAACGAGCGATCGATCTTGACCTCCGACACGGGCAACCGGGCGAGGTACGCGAGCGAGGAGAAGCCGGTGCCGAAGTCGTCGATCGAGATCTCGATCCCGACCCCGGCGAGCTCCTCCAGGACCGACCGCGCGCTGACCGGATCGGCCATCAGCACGCTCTCTGTGATCTCGAGCTTGAGGCGCGTCGGTGCGACGTCGGCGTGCTCGAGCGCCGCGAGCACGCGCCCGGTGAATTCCCGGTCCACCAGCACGCGGGTCGAGACGTTGACGGCGACGGTCACATCGAGCCCGACCGTGCGCCACTGCGCGACTTGGGCGAGCGACAGCTCGAGCACCCGCTGCGTCAGCGGCTTGATCAGGTTGGCGCGCTCGGCCGTCTCGAGGAACGCGCCCGGTGCCAACAGGCCAAGCTCGGGATGCTGCCAGCGCACCAGCGCCTCGACCGCTCCGACCGCGCCGCTGCGCAGGTCCAGCTCGGGCTGGTAGAAGACGACGATCGCGTCACTCTCGATCGCGGCGCGCAGGTCGGCCGTCTGCGCCAGCTTGGCGGTGCTGTGATCGTCGTGATCCTCCTCGTAGCACACGACGCTGTCGTGGGTCTCCTTCGCGCGATACATCGCCACGTCGGCCCGCTGTAGCAGCGACTCGACGTCGCGGCCGTGACCTGGCGAGAGCGCGATGCCGACGCTTGCCTGGGTGTCGACGACGACCTGGTCGAGCTCGAACGGCGTGCGCAGGCAGCCGGCCGCCAGCTGCGCGAGGTGGGCCGACGCGTCGCGATCGCAGTCGAGGCCCAGGACCGCGAACTCGTCGCCCCCGAGCCTGGCCAGCAAGTGGACGCCGAGCTGCTCGTCGAGCCGTTGCGCGACTCGCTTGAGGAGCAAATCGCCATACCCGTGCCCGAGCGTGTCGTTGACGTCCTTGAACCGGTCGAGATCCATCAACAGGACGCAGAACGCGCGCTCGTCGCTAACCGCGCGCTCGACGGCGGCCTGAAAGGCGGCCCGGTTGGGCAGCCCCGTCAGCGCATCGTGATAGGCCGCATGATCGCTGCGCGCGGCTTGGCGCCCGGCGTGGTACATCGCGACCATCGGCGCGGCGAACAGCGGCAGCAGCGCCGACGAGAAGGCGGCGGCCGCGATCACGATCGGCGCCAGGAACAGGAGCACCATTCCGTTGATGACCACGGTCGGCGCGTCCGCGCGGAAGTACGGCCCAATCGGCGTGCCTTGGTAGAGGGCAACCGCCGTCCCGACCGTGCCCGCGTTGACGATGTAAAACACCAGCATGCCGACCAGCACCGCGGGCAACGCGCCACCCGTGAAGGGTGCGGCGGAGCCGATCGGCTGCCCCAACAGCGAGCGCGTCACGAGCAGCGCCGCCGTCAGCGACAGGGTGTACTGGCCGACGTTGAAGCACACCCGCCACCACGGCTTGCCCGAAACCCGATCCTCGATCGCCGATGCGATCCCCTGCGCGATCACGGCCGTGCCGAGTCCCGCGACCAGCAGCAACGCGAGCGCAAACGACGTCGACAGGCTGAGCTCCTCGTTGCCGCCGCGGCGCGTGACGGTCACCGGCAGCAGCTCGCCGAGCACCAACCCGGCCGACAGCAGCGCGACCGTCAGCGGGTGCGCGGCGACGTAGTCAAACTGGATCGTCCGCGCGAGCGCGGCGATTGCGACCAGGGCCAGGAGCGAGACCGCGGCGCAATACCGACGTGCGGTCAGGTGGGCGCGCATCGGCGAGCCACCTCAGCCGCACAGGCTGCGCGCGCAGCGCAGCGACCGCGGGGTAGCAGCTGCATATTGCTGGCGCCGCCGGCGGGCGGCCGGTGCGATAGACAAGAGCGGCTTCATCGAAAACCTCCGGGACCGACGCCATCTGCGGCGCCGTACCCACTGATCGGTCGCCCGCGGCGAGAGTTGAAGGCCGATTCGCCCGACCTGGACCAAGCGCCGATCCAGCGACGCGACGATCACACGAACGTGTTGCGGTCGTAGCGCCAGTGCTTGCCGCCATCGGTCGAGACGTAAGCCCAGAACTGCGCCGGGTTTGACTCCACGAGCGCGACCAGCGCCGCGCGGCCGCCGACGTGGTCCGCCAGCACCGCCAGCGGCACGCCGGGCAGATACGCGCGCCACCAGTGCTCGCCGGCGTCGGTGCTGACCGCGACCGACTGGCCGCCGCTGGGGCCGGCGTAGGCGAAGTACGTCGCCGGGCCAACCGCCCCGACTGACGCCACTGCGTCTGGCGCGTTGGCCGCGTTGACGTGCAGATGGGGGCCGTCGATGCGCCACGTCTTGCCGCCGTCGGCGGTCGCCGCCGGGTACTGCGCCTGGCCGACGGATGCGAGCGCGAAGCCGTGCTTGGCGTCGATCAACGTGCGCACGCTCAGCTGCGAGGAGCGCACGGGTGCCCCTGCGCGCAGGAACGGCGCCTTGTCGGCCCGCAGCTCGGCGGCGGTGACCGTGGCCGGCGCAGCCGAAGCGTGCGCCGCCGCGGCGAGCGTCAATGTGATCGCAGCGGCGGCTGGCAGCGCGTGGCGGAGGTAGATTGACATCGTGGTCCTTCCTGGTGGGTGGTAACTCGGGTTTGGGGCTCTGCCTCGAGGCCCGGCTGCCGGTGGCGCAATGTATCGCCGGGCCCCGGCGATACATTGCGCCACCCGCGTCCGCCGTGCGAGGCAGAGCCCCAGCGGGTCCTTAGAATTAGGTCACACGCGCAGCCCGGCCCGTCGCAGCTCCGCCCGAGCGTTCTCGAGCGCGCGGTTGCCGTGGGCCGAGTATCCGACGACGACGATCGTCTCGCCGTCGGGGGCCAGGCACTTGACGTGCTTGCGCTCGCGCTCGATCCGCCAGCCCTGGCGCACGGCGTCCTGGAGCAGATCCGACAGTGCCTTGTCGCGGACCAAGCGAGCCATCGCGACAGACGGTATCGGTCGCCAACCGGGCCGACGGCTACGATGGCGGCGCCCGATGTCATCCCAGCGAGCAACGACGACCGCCCAGCGTCCCAGCGAGCAGCTCGCGACGGTGGAGCTGTGGACCGACGGCGCCTGCTCGGGCAACCCGGGGCCGGGCGGCTGGGCGGCGCTGCTGTGCCGGGGCGACCACGAGCGTGAGCTGTCCGGCGGCGAGCGCGCCACGACCAACAACCGGATGGAGCTGACCAGCGTGATCGAGGGGCTGCGCGCGATCACGCGCCCCTGCCGGGTGCGGGTGCACCTGGACTCCAGCTACGTGATGCACGCGTTCACGAAGGGCTGGTTGCGCCTCTGGGAGGCCAACGGCTGGAAGACGGCGGGCAAGCAGCCGGTCAAGAACCGCGAGCTGTGGGAGCAGTTGCTCGCGCAGGCGCGCCGCCACGAGCTCGAATGGGTGCTCGTCAAGGGCCACAACGGCGTCAAGCTAAACGAGCGCGTCGACGCGCTGGCGGTCGCGCAGCGCGACCGCTACGCCCGCCGCTGAGCCGCGCTCCGGTTGGCCCCGGGGGTTACGGCGCGCCGATCAGCGCCGACAGCTGACCGGACGCAATCAGCTCGACGGTCGCGGCGATGTCCGCGTCCATGCACCGGTCGCGATCCATGAACGCGACCCGCTCGCGCACCAGCTCGAACGCCGCGCGAGTGGGGGGACTGCACGTTGTCCCGCTCGACCGAATGCCACAACCAGGACAAGGTCTCGATGGGATCGATCGCCGCCCGCGACGCGCGCGATCGTCGAGCTGGCGCACAACGTCGCCGCGATCCACCTGATCGCCTGCGATGCGGCGATGGCGGCCGACCCGTTGTGGGGCGTGGGGTGTGGATTTGCGTTGCAGTCCGGTGCCTGGCTGGCCGACGAGCTCGCGCCGGCGCTGCGCGCAGGCCGATCCTCCGATGCACGGCTCGACGCGGCGATCGAGCGCTACCGCAAGCGCCACCGCCGCGAGCTGCTCGGGCACTTCTTGATGACCTCGGACTACGCGAGCGGGCGGCGCTTCAGCCCAGTCGAGCGGTTGCTGTTCGCCGCGGCGGCTGCGGACCCGCGCTGCGCCGACGGCTTCTACGCGGTCGGGTCGCGGTCGGTCCGGCCCACTGACCGTGCGTTCGCGCGGACAGCTCGCCGTGCACCGCGTCCACCTGGTGGCGCACGACTTCGGCGGTCCGTGGGGGCTGGAATGGGCGGTCGCGAATCCCGACCGGCTTGCCAGCGCGGTGCTGATCAATACCGGCGTGCTGCTGGACTATCACTGGCACTACCTGGCGCGGATCTGGCGCACGCCGATCGCCGGCGAGGTGTTCCAGGCGACCACGACCCGGTCGGGGTTGCGCATCGCGCTGCGCCACGGCAACCCTCGCGGCCTGCCGCGGGCGTTCGTCGATCGGATGTATGACGACATCGACGCCGGCACCCGCCGTGCTGTGCGCAGCCTGTATCGGGCGACCGACGACCCCGCTGCGGGCGCTCGACGCCACCAGCGGGCGCTGGCGCCGCTGGACCGTCCCGCGCTCGTGGTCTGGGGGGCGCACGATCCGTACCTCCCGGTGGCGCTCGCGCAGCGCCAGCGCGAGGCGTTCCCGAGCGCCGAGGTCGCGATCCTGCCAGACAGCGGCCACTGGCCGTTCGCGGACGACCCCGAGGCCGTGGGGCGCCGTGTCGAGGCGTTCCTGCGTGGCGTCGTCGGTGTCGGCGCTGGCGTGGACGTGGCCGGAGCGGGTGCGGGCGGACAGCGGGCTGTTGGTCCGTCGCTGGCGCGCTGATCCGCGGGCTCGGCAAGCGGTTACAGATACTCGCCGTCTTAGCCATCGCTGGCGCCCCGGGACCGGCAGCCTTCTCCAGTTCGACTCAAAGCAGGCGTCGCCGTCGAGGTAGCGCCTGGATCGAGCGGCTTTGGATTCAGCACCACGGTCAGGACGCGTCCGCCGCTCGCCACCTCCGGCAAGGCCTCATCCTGACGTCTATAGGTTGACTGCCGCCATCCCGGCCGCGTCGTAGCGATCGCCGGCGACCGCGGGCAGCTCGGCCTCGATCCGAGCGAGCTCGTCGGCGCTCAGCTCGACGTCGACCGCGGCCGCGTTCTGCTCGAGGTAGGCGCGCCGCTTGGTGCCGGGGATCGGCACCAGGTCCTCGCCCTGGGCGAGCACCCACGCGAGCGCGAGCTGCGCCGGCGTGACGCCCTTCTCGCCGGCGATCGCGGCGACCTTGGCGGCGAGCTGCAGGTTGGCGTCGAGGTTGGCGCCGGTGAAGCGGGGCCCGTGGCGGCGGAAGTCGTTGGCGTCGAGCTCGTCGGGCGACGTGAAGCGCCCCGACAAGAAGCCGCGTCCGAGCGGCGAGTAGGGCACGAACCCGATCCCCAGCTCGCGACAGGTCGGCAGTACCTCGAGCTCGACGTCGCGCGTCCACAGCGAGTACTCGGTCTGCAGCGCCGTGATCGGGTGCACGGCATGCGCGCGGCGGATCGTGTCGGGCGCCGCCTCGCTGAGCCCGATGTGACGCACCTTGCCCTGGCGCACGAGCTCGGCCATCGCCCCGACCGTCTCTTCGATCGGGACGTCGGGGTCGACGCGGTGCTGGTAGTACAGGTCCACGTGATCGGTCCCGAGGCGCTGCAGCGAGCCTTCGATCGAGCTGCGGACGTGCTCGGCCGACCCGTCCAGCGGCCCGGTCGTCGACATCTCGCCGGCCGTCGCGCCGTCCATCCGGCGCGCGAACTTGGTCGCGATCACGTATTCGTCGCGGTGGCCCTTGATCGCGCGGCCGACCAGCTGCTCGTTGGTCAGCGGGCCGTACAGCTGCGCCGTGTCCAGGAAGTTGATCCCGAGCTCGAGCGCACGCTGGATCGTCGCGATCGCCTCGCGTTCATCGGTCGACCCGTAGAAGGCCGACATCCCCATGCATCCAAGCCCGAGGGCGGACACCTCGAGCGCGCCAAGCTTGCGTGACTTCATCGCTGCTCCTGTCATGGCCGTTTGCGAGCTGCTCCAAATGGAGCCCTTTGTACAGCTTGGCACAAAGAGTTCGCTTGTCGCTGCCTGGATGGACACTTGCGTTGCCGAATGTCGATCAGTTAAAACACCGATTCATATGGGCCGGCGTGTTCTGGGGACGATCGTCGTCACGGCGATCCTGGTCGTTGCGGCGTTCGTCTACGTCGCGGACGTGCTGGTCGTCGAGCCGGCCACCGTGTCGGCGACGGTCATCGGCAGGACCGCGCATCTGACACTGCAGACGATGCCCTCCTGGGGGCACGCTCCCGACCCTGACTGGGTCACCTATATGGTCCAGGACCCGCGCGGGCGCTGGCGTCACACGACGATCTTCAAGGTGCCGGCCCACACGCTGGTGACCGTCACCCTGTACCAGTACGACACCGCAACCGGATTGCGCAACCCGTTCCTCGCCCAGGTTCGCGGGACCGAGGGCGGCGTCGCCGCGTTCAACGGCAAGCCGATGTCGGTGATCGACCCCGACGATGCCTCGCACACGTTCACGATCCCGGATCTCGGCGTCAGCGTGCCGCTGCCCGGGGTCGCCGACAACGCGCCCAACCAGTGCAGCGCGGGTCCCTGCACGCCGGCTGAGTCGCACAACACGATCACGTTCTCGTTCATGACGCCCGGCCCTGGGAACTACCGGTGGCAGTGCTTCGTGCCCTGCGGCGCGGGCTTCATCTTCGGCAACGGCGGTCCGATGCAGACGCTCGGCTGGATGAGCGGCGAGCTCGAGGTCTCGTGAGCAGCGGCGCCGCGACCGCCCCGCCGGCATCCGCCGAGCCCCGCCACGGCGTTCGGATTGCGACGATCTGGGCGGTGGCGACGGTGATCGCGGTGCCGCTGATGATCTGGGTCGCGGGACCGCACATACCACCGTTCAACGGCAGCGAGCAGTCACACGAGCAGCACGAGATCAACGTCCTGCTGCTGTCGCTGTCGACCCCGATCGCGGTCCTGATCTGGACCTATCTGGTCTACTCGGCGGTCTGCTTTCGCCAGCGGGGCGGGGCGATGCTCGACGGGCCGCCGATCACCGGCAACGCGCCGCTTGCCGTCATCTGGCTGACGGTCACGAGTGTGATCGTGCTCGGCCTCGCGGTCGTCGGCACCGCCGAGTTGCTCGGCAGCTCGCACGGCGCCGGCGGCGGGCAGGGCCCGAGCCCGCTGTCGCAGCCGCCCGCCGGAGATCATCCGCTGCAGGTCCAGGTGATCGGCCAGCAGTGGCTGTGGACGTTTCGCTATCCGGGTTACGGCGGCGTCGAGACACCCGACCTGGTGATCCCGGAGGGCCGCTGGGTCGCGTTTCACGTCACCTCGCTCGACGTCGCTCACAGCTTCTGGGCCTACGAGCTCGGCGTCAAGGCGGACGCGCTGCCGGGCACCGACAACGTCGCCTACGTCAAGGCGACCAAGCTCGAGAGCTTCCAGGTCCGCTGCGCCGAGCTGTGCGGGATCTGGCACGGGCACATGAACACGACCGGCCAGGTGATGACGGCGGCGGCGTTCGGGGCCTGGATCGCCCAGCAGGAGTCCCACTACAGCGGCGTCACGAAGTACCTGCCGCCGTACTCGGACAGCTATTACCCACAGCCACTGAGGAGAGCCAGCTGATGGAAGCAGCAAGCGTTCCCGCCCAGCCGCGAGCCGTCCGGGGGCCGGCGTGGCGCGAGTGGGTTGCGCCGGGCCTGCCGCTGGCGGTCGTGCTCGGCGTGATCGCGTACGTCGTCGGCCACTGGATCGGAATCAAGATCACGGTCGACGTGACCGCGCAGACCGAGACCGATCAGAACGACTGCGCGGTGCTGCTCGGGATGCTGTTCGCGGTCGTCGCGTTCCTCGGCGGGATGGGGTTCCTCAACTATCCGGTGCGGCGCATGCTCGGCCACCCGGCGTCGCTGATCGAGGGCGAGCAGCCGGGCGCATGGAAGTACTTCCGCCTGTGCACCGACCACAAGGTCGTCGGCATCCAGTACTTCGTCGCGGTGATCTTCTTCTTCTTCATCGGCGGCCTGAACGCGATGCTGATCCGCGGCGAGCTGACGAGCTCGGACGCGACCTTCCTCTCGCCCGGCAACTACCTGACGGTCGTCAGCCTGCACGGGACGATGATGCTGATGATGATGTCGGCGGGGGTACTGGGGCCGCTGGGCAACTACCTGGTCCCGCTGATGATCGGCGCCCGGCGGATGGCGTTCCCGCGCGTCGAGGCGCTGACGATGTGGCTCACCGCGCTGGCGGGGGTGGTGCTGATGTCCGCGATCCTGCTCGGCGGCTTCCCGACCGGGTGGACGGGATATCAGCCGCTCGCCGACCAGGCCCGCAGCGGCATGGACTCATACCTGGTGTCGTTCATGTTGATCGGGATCTCGCTGGTGCTGGTCGGGATCAACGTGATCGCGACCGTGATGACGATGCGCGCGCCCGGAATGACCTGGAACCGGGTGCCGATCTTCGTCTGGGGCCTGGTGACGACCTCGATCCTCGCGGTGCTGTCGGCGCCGGTGCTCGCGGCCGCGCTGACGATGGCGATCCTCGACCGCACGGTTGACACCTCCTTCTACCTCGCCAGCGCCGGCGGCAGCCCGTTCGTGTGGGACAACCTGTTCTGGTTCTTCGGCCATCCCGAGGTGTACATCCTCGCGCTGCCGGGGTTCGGGATCGTGCTCGAGATCCTGCCCGTGTTCGCGCGCAAGCCGCTGTGGGGCTATCGCGTCGCCGTCGCCGGGATGTTCGGCCTCGCGCTGCTCAGCTTCATGGTCTGGCAGCACCACCTGTTCGTGTCCGGGATCAACGCGAACCTGCGGCCGTTCTACATGTTCACGACCGAGCTGATCTCGATCCCGACCGGGATCATCTTCCTGATCGGGATGGGGACCCTGTGGCGGGCGCGGATCAGCTTCAGCGTGCCGATGCTGTTCTCGCTTGCGTTCTTCTCCAACTTCCTGATCGGCGGCCTGTCGGGCGTGTTCCTGTCCGATGTCCCGAGCGACGTGACCACGCACGGCAGCTACTTCGTGATGGCCCACTTCCACTACACGATCATGGGCGGGCTGGTGTTTGCGCTGATGGGCGGCCTGTATTACTGGCTGCCGAAGATGACGGGGCTGAAGTTGTCAGATGCGCTGTCCAAGCTGCACTTCTGGACGATGTTCATCTTCTTCAACCTGACGTTCTTCCCGCTGTTCGCGGCCGGCCTGCTGGGGATGCCGCGGCGGGTGTCGAACTACGACCCGACGCTGCACGGGCTGAACGTGTTCGTCTCGATCGCCGCCTTCTGCCTCGGCGCCTCGATGCTGGTGCTGCTCGTCAACCTCGTCTGGTCACTGGTGCTCAAGCGCGAGCGCACGATCGAGAACCCGTGGCGGTCGAAGGGGCTCGAGTGGATGGTGCCGTCGCCGCCGCCGCCGCACAACTTCGACACGATCCCGCAGATCACCTCGACGCCGTACGGCTACGGGATCCCCGACGCGCCGCCGGTCGCCGACCTGCGGGGGCCAGTGGTCGCCGCCGAGGGAGGCTTGGCGTGAGCGCCTCGACGCCCGTCGGCGCACCCGGGCCGCTCGACGAGGACCCGCGCACGATCGCATCGAACCTGTACGTCGGCGTGCGACTGCTCGCGAGCGCGATCGCGTTCTTGTTCATCTCGTTCGTGTTCGCGTACTTCTACCTCAAGGCAGTCAACTCCAACGGCGACTTTCGCCCGGCCCGGATCAGCCCGCAACAGGGGTTCGGGATTGCGATCCTCGTCTGCGTGCTGGCCGCGACGGCGGCGTTCGAGCGCGCGCGCCGGCACCTGGCGGCGGGCGCCGAGCGGGCGTGGCAATCGGCGTCGATCGGCGCGCTGGCGCTCGGCGTGATCGTCGTGATCCTGCAGATCGTCCAGTACCTGGGTTTGTTTCACACGGGCGCCGGCGGTTACGCGAGCGTGTTCTGGGGCTGGACGCTTGTGTTCCTGGTCTGCTGGCTGGGCGCGGTCTACTGGGTCGAGACGCTTGTCGCGCAGACGCTTCGCCGCCTGCAGGGCTCCGCTAGCGCGCAATCGCTCGGCGGCTCGGCCGACGCCTGCACGGTGCTGCTGTACACGCTGGCGGGCATCGAGCTCGTGTCCTATGTCCTCCTGTATCTGATCAAGTGAACGTGTCACTGTCACTTCACGTCGCCGCGCTGGGCTCCCACGTGACCTCGGGCGCGGTGCTGACGCTGGCACTGCCGATCGGCTTCCTGCTGGTGGTGCTGGCCGTGTGGTACTTCGCCTTTCAGCGCCTCAGCGGCCGCAGGTGACGCGCTCGTGCTGGCCTATCTCCCGCTCGCGCTGACGTGCGCGGCGCTCGCGCTTCATCAGCTCGGTGAGCGGCGGGCGGTACTGCTCACGGGCCGGGCTCGGAGCCGGCCCGCCCGCGTGCGTGCGTGGTGCTTCTACGCCGGCCTGCTGGCGACGTTCGTGGCGCTGCTGGGGCCGATCGACTCGCTGGCGCTAAAGCTGTTCTGGGTGCACATGCTCCAGCACGTGTTGCTGTTGACCGTCGCTGCGCCGCTGATCGTGCTCGGCGCGCCGTGGATGTCGATCTGGCGCCCGTTGCCGCTGTCGGCGCGGCGCACGGTCGCACGCACGCTCGCTCGCTCGCCTGCGTGCGCGCCGGTGCGCGCGGTCGGGCGCTGGCTCGGCAGGCCGCTCGGGGCGTGGCTGGCGTTCAATCTCAACCTGCTGCTATGGCATGTCCCCGGCGCGTATGACCTGACGCTGCGCGCCACCGGCGTGCACGTGCTCGAGCACATCTCGTTTCTGGTGTTCGGGATCCTGCTGTGGGCGCAGGTCGTCGACTCGCCGCCGCTGCGCTCGCGCCTGTCCGACGTGCACCGGGTCTACTACGTGACCGGCGCGATGCTCGTCAGCTGGCTGCTGGCGCTGGTGCTGACGTTTGCGCCGTCGCCGCTGTACCCGGTGTACGCGCACCTGGCCCACCGCCCGGGCGGGATCTCGGCGCTGGGCGATCAGGAGCTCGCGGGCGGGATCATGCTCGGCCCGGGCTCGATCTCGATGACCGTGTTCGTGTTCGTCGGGCTGTACCGGTGGCTGGGGACAGACGACGAGCGTCGTCCCGCGCGCCGTCCGGCGACCGTCAGCACGCCGCCGTCGTGACCGCACGGCACCTGTACACGCGCTCGCGAGCGGCCGCGGCGCTGGCGCTCGCGGCAGTGGTGGCCGGCTGCGGCGCTTCGGCCGGCCCGAGCGACAGCGCGACTGCCGACGGGCCTGGCCTGCAGGGGCTGATCCTGAAGCCCGCCAAGCAGGCGCCGGCACTCGCCCTGCACAACTACACCGGCGCGCGGGTGTCGCTGGCGGCGCTGCGCGGCAAGGCCGTGCTGGTGACGTTCGTCTACACGCACTGCCCGAACGTCTGCCCGCTGATCGTCGCCGACCTCGCGGCCGCGCAGCGCGGCCTCGGCGCGCAGGCGGCACGCGAGCTGCAGGTGGTCGCGGTGACCGTCGATCCGCGCCGCGACACGCCGAGCGCAATCCGGACGTTCCTGCGCGCGCGCGACGCGCTCGGGCGGCTCGACTACCTGATCGGCTCGCGCGCGCAGCTGCTGCCGGTCTGGAAGGCGTGGGACGTCGGCGTGTCGGTCGACACCAAGCAGGTGATCGCTGGGCACACCGCGATCATCTACGGCGTCAGCGCCAGCGGGCGCCTCGCGGTCGCGTATCCGAGCAACGTCACGCCGCCGCAGCTGATCCACGACGTGCCGTTGCTCGCGCGGATGTGACCCCAGGGCCTGCGGACGAACTGCTCGGGGTTGCGCGCGTAGGCGGGCCTTGAACCTTGGGAACGAGGGCGTGCTCGTCGCTGCGCGCGGCGTGCTGGACTGACGCCAGCGGAAGTGCGCCAGTCAGCCGCTGTCATTCGACCGACGTCCTAGACAGATTTCAGTGGCAATCCCGGTTGATGTCAGTAGATCGTCCCACTCATTCGTCAGCGCTCGGATCGGTGGTACCGAGAGGCGGTAGCTGCCGCTGGACGTCAGCTTCAGCAGGCCAGAACGTCGATCCGACGTCCGCTTGCCTGTACGAGCCCGTCGATGTCGCCGGTGTCGCTCGTAACGATGCGGTCGCCCGCGACAGCGATCGCGACGATCGTGGCGTCGGCCGCCTGACCACGCCCAGCGTGGACCAAGAGCACGCCGGCGGTGCGACCGAGCCGGTCATCGACGGCGCGGACGTCGACGGCTTTCAGGACCCGCGCGAGGTTGCTCTGACGGCCACCCGGATCGCGCCACGCCTCCGCCACCACAATTCCCGTCGTACGCAGCTCGAGACCCGTTGAGTGCGCGACGCGCAGCCGGGCGATCATCGTGGGATCATCGCGATCGATCGCGATTAGAGCCCCGGCATCGAGGATCAGCGCGCTCACACGCGTTTCGTCTGGCGGGCCGCTGATCGCGGTTCCCGTTGATCCGCCGTAGCAGATTGCTACGCTGTGTGCATGACGATGATCCCACAGCGTGAACTTCGGAACGACATCAGCTCGGTGCTGCGGCGCACCGAGAACGGGGAGAGCTTCACGATCACCGTCAACGGCAGGCCCGTCGCCGAGCTCGGCCCGCTGCGGCAGAACGACTCGCCACCGGCGAGCCTCGACGCGATCTTGGCCCGCACCCCGGTCGACGACCGGTGGGCGGCCGACCTACAGGCGATGCGCGACGAGGAGCATGCGGCGGGACGCGCTGGCAGCCGTTGACCGTCCTCGTTGACACGAGCCTTGTGGCGGGCACCGCCACCACCGGGATCGAGGAGCCCTTTGCGGTCAGCGTCGTGACTGTCGGAGAGTTGAGGCTGGGGGTCCTGCTGGCGGACACGCCGGCGATGCGGACTGGCCGTCTGGCGCGACTCACGGCCATCCTCGAGAGCGCAACGGTGCTGCCCGTGGACGATGCGGTCGCGTCGCAGTACGCGGAGTTGCTTGCCGCGACCGGACGGCTGCCAACCAACGATCTGTGGATCGCGGCTACGGCAGCCGCGCACAACCTGCTCCTCGTCACCGGCGACGAGCGGCAGTCAAAGCTCGCAGGGCTGCGCACGCAGCACGTACCGTCCAGTAGTTGATGTCGCGCTCAGACGGCGGCCGCCGAAAGCGCCAACGACTCCTGACCAGCGAGCCACGGACTCGATGCTCGCCATCTGCACCGCAGAGAACTGCCCCCCGACCACCATCCACGGCCTCCACTAACCTAAGGACCTAATCTAACAATCTAACTGAGCGCTACTAACTCTTAGCGTTGGAATTCTGCAGACTTGTGGTCGGAACCCCGACCCGGCGCAGCTCCTGGCGCGCGATCGTGCGCTTGTGGACCTCGTCGGGGCCGTCTGCGAGCCGCAGCGTGCGCAGGTGGGCGTACATCATCGCGAGCGGGAAGTCCTCGGACACGCCGGCGCCGCCGTGGACCTGGATCGCGCGATCGACGACCCGCAGCGCGACGTTCGGCGCCGCGATCTTGATCGCGGCGATCTCCATCCGGGCGTGCTTGTTGCCGACGGTGTCCATCAGCCAGGCGGCCTTCAGCGTCAGCAGGCGCGCCATCTCGATCTCGATCCGCGACTCCGCGATCCAGTCCTGGACGTTGGCGCGCTCGCTGACGGGCTGACCGAACGTCACGCGCGAGGCGGCGCGGCTGCACAGCAGCTCGAGTGCCCGTTCGGCCGCGCCGAGGCTGCGCATGCAGTGGTGGATGCGCCCCGGGCCGAGGCGGGCCTGGGAGATCAAGAAGCCGTCGCCCTCCTGCGCGAGCAGGTTCGACGCTGGCACGCGCACCTGGTCGAAGGTGATCTCGGCATGGCTCTCGGGCGGGGCGTAGCCGAACACCGACAGGTTGCGCACGACGGTCACGCCCGGCGTGTCGCGCGGCACCAGGATCATCGACTGCTGGCGGTAGGTGGGGCCGTCGGGGTCGGTCTTGCCCATCACGATCAGGATCTTGCAGCGGTCGCGGCCGGCGCCGGTCGACCACCACTTGCGCCCGTCGAGCACGTACTCGTCTCCCTGGCGCTCGATCCGCATCTCGATGTTGCGCGCGTCGGAGCTCGCGACCGCCGGCTCGGTCATCGCGAACGCCGAGCGGATCTCGCCGTCGAGCAGCGGCACCAGCCAGCGCTGCTGCTGCTCGGGCGTGCCGAACACGCTCAGCACCTCCATGTTGCCCGTGTCGGGCGCGGCGCAGTTGCATGCCTCGGGAGCCACCATGCTGCGGCCCATGATCTCGGCGAGCGGCGCATACTCGAGGTTGGTCAGGCCGGGGCCCCAGTCCGGGTCGGGGTGGAACAGGTTCCACAGCCCGCGCTCGCGCGCTTGCTCCTTGAGCTCCTCGAGCGCCGGCGGGTGAAAGTGCGGGTCGCCGGCGGCGGCGATCTGCTGGAAGTAGGCCGTCTCGGCCGGGTAGATGGCTTCATCCATGAAGGCCAGCAGCCGGTCGCGCAGGTCGTTGCAACGGTCGGTGAGCTCGAATTCCATCTTGTCAACTCCTTGGTATTCCGAGTGCGCTGCACCGCCCAGGGGTGAGTGTGCGCACGAGCCGCGGTGCCATGGGGCAAATCTACATCGAGCGCGTTCAAGTTCGACTAGGGTGCGCAGCGGTGGAGCTTGCTGATCGCCACGTCGTGATCACCGGCGCCGGCAGCGGCATCGGGTGCGCGCTGGCGACGCGGATCGCGGCGGAGCGCCCGCGGGCGCTCGTGGTCGCGGACCTCGACGAGGGCGCCGCGCAGGCGGTGGCCGCGGAGATCGGCGCCGTTGCCGTCGCGACCGACGTCAGCCGGGAGGCTGAGATCCGCTCGCTGGTGACGCGCGCGCGCGAGCTCCACGGCCGGATCGACCTGTTCTGCTCCAACGCCGGCGTGACCGGCCCCGTGGGCGGCCCGGAGGCGCCCGACGACGAATGGCAGCGCACGTGGGAGATCAATGTGATGGCGCACGTGTGGGCCGCGCGCGCGGTGCTGCCCGAGATGGTCGCGCGCGGCGACGGCTACCTGCTGAGCACGGCGTCGGCCGCTGGCCTGCTCACGCAGGTGTCCGCGCTCGCGTACACGGCCACCAAGCACGCCGCGGTGGCGGTCGCCGAGTGGCTCGCGATCAGCTACGCGGACGCCGGGATCAAGGTCTCGTGTCTGTGCCCGCAAGGCGTGCGCACGCCGATGCTCGATGCCGTGCTGCAGGATCCGGTCGGGGCGGCGCCGCTGCTCGCCGAGGGGGTGCTCGAACCCGCCGAGGTTGCCGAGGCCGTGATCGAGGGGATCGCTGCCGAGCAATTCCTGATCCTCCCGCATCGGGCGGTCGCGCGTCACATGGCGCTGAAGGCCGCCGAGCCGGAGCGTTGGCTGGCCGGCATGCGGCGGATCGTGCGCGAAGCGCGCGCGTCGGGCGCGCCGCCCTCCTGAGCTGCAGGCCTCACTGCGAGCTGCGCGCCGCGGCGTCCGGGTGGCGGACGCGGATCTCGAGCACTCGCGGCAGCGCCTCGAGGAACCGGTCCAGCAGCTCGGGATCGAACTGGCTGCCACGGGCCTCCCGCATCACTCCAAGCGCATCGTGGACGGTCCTCGCCGGCCGGTAGACGCGAGCGGATGTGAGCGCGTCGAACGCATCGCAGATCGCGACGATCCGGCCCTCGAGCGGGATCTCGGCACCGCCGAGGCGCCGCGGATAGCCGCCACCGTCCCAGCGCTCGTGATGGGTCCAGGCGATCTGCGCCGCGAGGTCCAGCAGCGCGTCGGGCTCCCCGGTGAGGATCTTGCGGCCGTACTCGGCGTGGCGCTCCATCTGCCTGCGCTCCTCGCCGGTCAGGCGGCCGGGCTTGAGCAGGATGCGGTCGGGCACGCCGAGCTTGCCGATGTCGTGCATCGCTGCGCTGGCTGCGATCAGCTCGCTGCGACGCTCGTCGATCCCCGCGCGCGCCGCGAGCAGGGACGCGTAGCGGCTGACGCGCTGGGTGTGATTGGCGGTCTCCTCGTTGCGGAACTCGACCGCGCGGGTCAGCCGCTCGACGATCCGCCGTTGCGAGCGCGCCAGCGCGTTGAGCGCCCTGACGCGCGCCAGCGTCTGTCCGAGCTGAGCCGCGACCGCGGTCAGGAAGCTCGCCTGGTCGGGGGTAGCGGACGGGCGCGGCGAGCCCAGCACGAGCGCGCCGAGCAGCTCGCCCTCGCCCGCCACGGGCGCCACGAGGACCACCGACAGGCCGGCATTGCGCAGCACGAGCCGGACGCGCTCGTCGTCGAAGTCGGGCCCGGGCAGTCGTGCGGTCGCGCCGCCGGCGACCGCGATCGCCTCCATCAGCAGCTCGGGCGCGCCGAAGAAGTCGCGCAACGGCTCGCTGGAGGCAAACCCGACGCGGCCTTGCAGCACGGGCGCTGCCGGCCCGGCGGACAGATACACGGCGCCGCAGCCAAACCCCGTGACCTCCGCGCAGCGCGCGAGCACCTCGGCGAGCAGATCGTCGGCGCCCCGCAGCGAGATCTCGCCACCGAGCTCGGCGAGCACGGCGAGCTCGACCGACTGCGCCGCGAGGCGCGCGCGCAGCTGTGCGTTGGCGCGCACCTGGCGGTTCAGGTGCACCGCCATCCGCTCGCCGTAACGCCGCTCGACGACGTCGCGCCGGGCCGGCCGCCCGGCCGCCGCGGCACCGGGTGCGAGGCACGCCTCGATCGTCGCGAGCAGCTCCTCGAGCTCGGGCGTGCGCACGACGAGGGCGTTTGCCCCCGCGGCCCGCGCCAGTTCGACGTCGGCGTCGCCGACGAATGCCGAGGAGGTGAGCACGATCGGCAGCGCCTGCATGCGCAGGTCGCTGCGCAACGCGCGCGCGAGCTCGAAGCCGTCGATTCCGGGCATCAGCACGTCGCTGACGACGATGTCGGGGACGCTCGCGCCGGCGAGCTCGAGCGCCTCGCTGCCGTGTGCCGTGGCCGTCACCTGATAACCGGCACGCGCCAACAGCAGCGTCATCAGCCGGCGCTGGGCGGGATCATCGTCGACGAGCAAGACCCGCGCGCGCGTGCTCGTCGCCGGCGCGAGCAGCTCGCCGGCCAGCGCGACGAGCTGGTCGGCGTCGACGGGCTTGATCAGCAGCTCGTCGAACGGGCCTTCTACGTCGTCGGTCGTGGCCGGCGGCGCCCCGGCGAGCGCGATCGCCGGCAGCTCGTCCAATCCGGGCAGCCCGCGCAGCGCAGCGATCATCAGCTCGCCGTCCATGTCGCCAAGCACGATGTCCTGCACGACGAGCGCCGGTGGCTGGGAGGCGGCCAGGTCCAGCGCCTCGCGGCCGGTGCCCGCCAGCAGCGCCCGCCTGCCGGCGATCCGCAGCTCGGCGCAGATCGCGCGCCCCTCCTGCTCGCGGCGCGTGACGACGAGGATCGCCGGAGCTCGCGCCGTCAATCCGGCTGCCCTGATGACTCCCGCATACGAGCCCTATCGTCGCGTCTGCGCGAACGCTTGAGTACGGCCGCTGTGCGGTGTGGGTGGGGCCTAGTAGTGCATTGGAGGATGTGCCACTAGCTTCGCAACGCTCGCTCGAGTGCGTCGCGGGTCCCGGGCCAGACCTCGCGCAACGGCGCCAGCGCTGCCCGCGCGACCGCCAGCTCGCCGGCTCGTGCGGCCTGCTCGACGGTCTGCAGTACCGCCAGCAGCTCGTGGGCGCCGACCATCAGCCCGTCGTTACGACACACGTGGGCGGCGTTCGCCACCTCCCCGAGATCGCCGCCGGCCAACGCGTGCTCGATCCGGTCAATCGCGCCGCGCATGCTGTCGAGCAGGCCCTGCAGGATGTTAGAGGCGTCGGTGCCGAGCACGTGCTGCAGCTCGCCCAAGCGCCTGAGGTCGACCATCATCGGACGAATTATGGATGCAGGAGGTGCCTGAATCGTCGCAACATCCGGCCCAGGTGATTGTGGCTGGCGCTCGCGAGGCCGGTCGCTCCCAGCGTGACCACAAACGCCCCGGCGAGCAGCGCCAGTCCTGATAGCACCGCCGGCCAATGGCGCTCCAAGAACGAGCGCCCAGTCGCGAGCATCCGTTGCGCGTGGCTACCGCCGAAGATCAGCGTGCCGACGATCCCGAGCAGCGGCGCCACGAAGCAGAAGTTGAACAGCACCAGCAGCAGGATCGCCCGCGGGCCGTCGACATCGGCGCCGACGATCGCGGCGATCGCCGCGAAGTACGGGAACGCGGTCGGCAGCTCGACGGCGGTGATCGTCGCGCCGAGCAGCGCACTCGATCTGCCCTGCGGGTTGGTGGCGGGCAGGTCGCGCTGGCCGAGGCGGTCGCGGTGGCGCCACAGCATCGCCGCCGCCGCGAGCATCGCGACGCCCGCCGCGAGCTCGATCCCGTAGCGGACGTGGCGCCTCGGGTGCGGCAGCAGCGACAGCAGCAGCTGGCCGGGGCCGAACGCGATCACGAGTCCTCCCGCGAGGTAGACCGCAAACACGGCGGCCGTGAACTGCGAAACCCGTCGCGTGGGCCGCTCGCCCGACGCCAGGAACAGCGCCGGCGCAATCGTCGACGGATTCAGCGAGTCGGCAAGTCCGATCGAGAGTACGAGCCCGATCAAGCGCAGCATCGGTTGGATTGTTCCGTTGCAGCGCCGGATCTGCGGCGTCCTTTGATGAGAAGTCTGCGATCCAGTGGCGGGGATCGTCAGGCGAAGTGCAGCTCCTCGCCCTCGTCCTCGGGCACCGGCCGCTCGCACGTGGGGCACCACCAGCGCGCCTCCATCGCCGTGCCGCAGACAGCGTGACGCGGCGCGGCGGCGCCCTCGGCGTTGCGCGCCCCCCAACCGGCGAGCAGGCGCAGTGCGCCGGCGAGCTCGCGTCCGGCGGCGCTGAGCTCGTACACGAACCGCGGTGGGCGTTCCGAGTACGGGCGCGCGATGATCAGCGTGTTGCGCTCCAGCTGGCGGAGGCGCTGGGAGAGGACGTTTGGCGCAATCCCGCCCACCTCCTGCTGCAGCTCGCCGAACCGCCGCGGGCCGTCGAGCAGCGCGGCGACGAGCAGCAGCGTCCAGCGATCGCCGACCGTGGCGAGCGCGTCAGCGAGCGCCGAGCGGGCCGGGTCCCGCGAGGCGGGTTGGCTGGCGTGAGGATCGGCGGCGGGCATCTGCACGAGATCCTATTGGAGCGTGGTAAAGTTGCGACTTGCATGTTGCAAGTAACTCTTGGTGAGGAGATTTGAGATGACTTTGCTCGAGCAGCTCGAGGCGTCAGTCCAGGCGGCCGCGCAGCGCACCGGATCGGCTGTCGTCGGCCTCGGCCGCGGTTGGGGAGTCGGTTCCGGCGTCGTGATCGCCCCCGGCAGGGTGCTGACCAACGCACACAACCTGCGCCACGACGAGGTGACGGTTGCGTTTGTCGACGGCGGCCGCGCGGCCGGTCGAGTCGCCGGCGCCGATCCCGACCTCGATGTCGCCGTGATCGAGGTCGACACCGGTGAGGTCGAGCCGGTGCAGTGGGATCAGGACACGCCTGCGCCCGTCATCGGCCGGGCCGTGCTGGCGCTCGCCAACCCGGGCGGACGCGGACTGCGCGTGACGCCCGGGTTCGTGTCCTCCAGCGCCCGCAGCTTCCGCGGTCCGCGCGGCCGGCGGATCGCCGGCGCGATCGAGCACACGGCGCCACTGCCGCGCGGCTCGTCCGGCGGGCCGCTGATCGACGTGGCGGGCCGGCTGCTGGGGATCAACACGGTTCGCGTCGACGGCGGCCTGATCCTGGCGGTCCCGACCGACGGCGCGCTGCGCGAGCGCGTCGAGGCGCTCGGGCGCGGCGAGGCCGCGAGGCGGGTGCGACTCGGGGTCGCGCTCGCGCCGCCGCGGGTGGCGCGGCGGTTGCGGCGGGCCGTGGGCCTGCCGGAGCGCGACGGCGTGCTGATCCGCGCGGTCGAGGAGGACAGCCCCGCCGAGCGTGCCGGACTGGAGCGCGGGGACCTGCTCGTCGCCGCCGGCGGCCGTCCGATCGACGGAGTCGATGCGCTTTACGAGGCGCTCGACGAAGCCCGCGTGCAGAACGAGCTCGAGCTGACGATCGTGCGCGGGACCGAAGACCGCGACGTCACGGTGACCTTCTGAGCGGCGATGAGCGCGATCGAGACACGCACGGAACCCGACGTGCCGGCCGACCGCGACGCCGAGGCGCTTGACGCGTACTCGCGCGTCGTGGTCGACGTCGCGCAGCGGCTGGCGCCGTCGGTTGCCAATCTCCGCGTGATGCGGCGCGGTCGCGGCGGGCAGGTGCCGGCCGGGGCGGGAAGCGCCGTCGCGCTCACGCCCGACGGCTTTCTGCTCACGTCTGCGCACGTCGTCGCCGGCCCCGGACGTGTCGGCCGCGCGTCGTTCGTCGACGGCCGCGAGCTGCGCTTCGAGGTCGTCGGCCTCGACCGGCTGTCGGATCTGGCCGTGCTGCGGGCGGAGGGAGACGGGCTCGCGCCGGCCACGCTCGGCGAGGCTGAGCGGCTGCGGGTCGGCCAGCTGGTGGTGGCGATCGGCAACCCGCATGGCTTCGAGGGCTCGGTCACGGCCGGCGTCGTCTCGGCGCTGGGACGCTCGCTGCCCGCTCGGGCCGGGCGGACGATGCGCTACATCGACAACGTGATTCAAACCGACGCGGCGTTGAACCCGGGCAACTCGGGCGGCGCGCTCGTCGACAGCGCCGCGAGGGTGGTCGGGATCAACACCGCAGTCGCCGGGATCGGACTCGGCCTGGCGGTGCCGATCAACACCGCGACGCGCCAGATCGTCGGCGCGCTGATGCGCGACGGGCGCGTTCGGCGCGCCTACATCGGGATCGCGGGCGGGCCGCGGCCGCTGCCGCCCCAGGCGCGTGCCCGGCTCGGGCGCAGCGCCGGGATCGAGATCGTCGAGGTCGCGCCCGACAGCCCGGCGCAGGGCGCGGGCCTGCGCGCCGAGGACCTGCTCGTCGAGCTGGGCGGCAACCCCGTGCAGCGGGTCGACGACGTGCAGCGCCTGATGACCTACGACGCGATCGGTCGGCAGCTAGACGTCAAGGTGCTGCGTGGCGACCGCTGGCTGGATTTGCAGCTGACGCCGGTCGAGCTGTCCGAATAGCCTGCAGGCCGTTCGGATCAGCCCTGGGGCGCTACACTGGCCAACGGCGCCGGGCGGCGTCCGTCCTTGCGCCCGCGGTCCGGCTAGCCGCCTTTTTCTGTGCAAAGACACTGACCGGAAGCGCCCCGAATGGCACGTGGAGACGTCCGGATCGCTGTGACACTCGCTTGCGAAGAGTGCCGGCGCCGGAATTACCAAACGAACAAGAGCAAGCGCAACAACCCGGAGCGGCTCCAGATGCGCAAGTACTGCCGCTGGTGCAGGCGCCATACACCTCATCGCGAGACGCGCTGAGGGCGGGGGTGCGCCGTGGCTCGCAACCGCAAACGAGCGAAGGATCGACGCACCCGCCGGCCGGCACCCGTCGCGGGCGCTCGCGTCGAGCCTGAGCAGCAGCGCAGCCAGATCAGCGCCGGCGAGCGCGATCAGGCGCTACGGCCGATCGGGCCGGCCGGTCGCGACGACGTGCGCGAGGCGGCGCCGGTTGATGACGGGGCCGATCCCGACGCGCAGCGGCTGGACGCCGACGGGGTCGGCGTGGCCGACCCCGAGCTCGACTCGCGCAGCGACGACGAGCTGCCGTCCGAGTTCGGCGAGCTGCCGGGCGCGCTCGCGCACGCGGCGCCTGACGTCGAGCTGGCAGAGGCGCAGCTCGCGCTCGGGCGGCCGGAGCTGGCGCGCGATGGAGAGGCGGACTTCGAGCAGGACGAGCTCGAAGCGGAGGACGAACTCGGGCGCGGCGGCGCCGCGCTGGTCGCCGCGGGCAAGAGCGCGCCGCAGCGACGGCTCGGCGCTGTCAATCGCCTGATCACGTTCTTGCAGGGCAGCTGGCGCGAGCTGCAGCGGGTACAGTGGCCGGATCGCCGCCAGGTCGTGCAAGCGACCGGGGTCGTGATCGGCTTCGTGATCGTCGCGGGCGTGTTCCTCGGCGTCGCCGACACCCTCAGCGGCCACGTCGTGAATCTAGTCCTTACAGGGAAGTGGTGAGAGTTCTCAAAGCATGTTCCGCTGGTACGTCGTGAACACATATTCCGGCCATGAAAACAAGGTCAAGCACAACCTCGAGCACCGCGTCGTCTCGCTTGGCCAGCAACGCGCGATCCGGCAGATCGTCGTGCCGACGGAGTCCGTGTCCGAGATGAAGGACAACCAGAAGATCACCGTCGAGAAACGCACGATGCCCGGGTATGTGCTCGTCAACATGGACCTCAACGAGGACTCGTGGTCGCTAGTCAAGGGCACCCCGGGCGTCACCGGGTTCGTCGGCGCCTCCAACGAGCCGGTGCCGCTGACCCAGGCCGAGGTCGATCGGCTGCTGCACCAGGAGACGGCCGAGCGCCCGCGCAGTCGCGCTCAGTTCTCGATCGGCGAGTCGGTGAAGGTGATCTCCGGTCCCCTGTCAGACTTCTCCGGTGAGATCTCGGAGGTCAACGAGGACGCCCAGCGGCTGAAGGTGCTCGTGTCGATCTTCGGCCGTGAGACCCCGGTAGAGGTCGGCTTCGATCAAGTGAAGAAGATCTAGATGGCAAAGAGAGTCCTGACCCACATCAAGCTGCAGACGGTCGGCGGGCAAGCGACCCCGGCCCCGCCCGTCGGCCCGGCGCTCGGCCAGCACGGCGTCAACATCATGGAGTTCGTCAAGTCGTTCAACGCCCAGACGCAGGGCGACCTGGGAACGGTGATCCCGGTCGTGATCACGGTCTACGAGGACCGCTCGTTCACGTTCGTGACCAAGAGCCCGCCGGCCGCCGTGCTGATCAAGCAGGCGCTGTCGATCGAGAAGGGCTCCGCGGAGCCCAACCGGACCAAGGTCGCCAAGATCACCCAAGAGCAGCTGCGGGCGATCGCCGAGAAGAAGTTCAACGATCTGAACGCAAACGACGTCGACGCCGCCGCCAAGATCATCGCCGGCACCGCGCGCTCGATGGGCGTGGAGGTGGTATAGCGATGGCAAAGCACGGCAAGACCTACGTGGACGCGAAGCAGCGCTTCGACCGCTCGCGCGAGTACACGCCGGCCGAGGCGATCGCCCTGATCAAGCAGCTCAGCCGGGTGAAGTTCAACGAGTCCGTCGAGGTGCACGTGCGCACCGGCCTCAACGTGCGGCACGCCGACGAGCAGCTGCGCGGGACCGTCGCGCTTCCCAACGGCCTCGGCAAGGACGTCAAGGTCGCGGTCTTCGCCCAGGGCGAAAAGGCGCGCGAGGCCGAGGAGGCGGGCGCGGACGTCGTCGGCGCTGAGGACTTGGCGCAGCGGATCCAGCAGGGTTTCGACGACTTCGACGTCGCGATCGCGACGCCCGACCTGATGCCGGTCGTCGGTCGCCTCGGGCGGATCCTCGGCCCGGCCGGCAAGATGCCCAACCCGAAGGTCGGGACCGTGACGATGGACGTCGGCCGGGCCGTCGCGGAGGCCAAGGCAGGCAAGGTCGAGTACCGGACCGATCGCCACGCGATCGTGCATCTGCTGATCGGCAAGCGCGACTTCGACGACCGCCGGCTGCTTGAGAACTACGCCGCGGTGATCGAGGAGCTGGTCCGCGCCAAGCCCTCGGCCGCCAAGGGCCGCTACATCCGCACGGTCACGGTCGCGACCACGATGGGTCCCGGCGTCAAGGTCGATCCGACCCGGACGCGGGACATCGTCGAGGAAGCGATCGCGGCGTAGACTGATAGCGACATTCCAACAGAGCACCTCCCGAGACCTCCGGCGGCGCGAGCGCGTAAGCCCGGGGCAGGCGGAGCTCGACGCGAGTCCACCCAGGTCTCAGCCTCGACGCCCGCCCTCGTGCGGGCGTTTCTGATTGAGAGAGGACGATGAACAAAGACCAGAAAGCAGCAGTCATCGACGACATCGCAGCGCAGCTGCAGGCCGCCGAAGCGGTGTTCGCGATCGACTTCCGGGGCCTGTCCGTGGCCCAGGCCGCTGACCTGCGCGCCAAGCTGCGCGATCAGAACACGAAGTTCCAAGTCGTCAAGAACTCGCTCTCGGAGCGTGCCGCCGACAAGGCCGGCGTCGAGGCGCTGAAGCCTTTGCTCGCCGGCCCGACCGCGCTCGTGTTCGTGCAGGGCGACGCTGCGCTGGCGGCCAAGACGCTCAACGACACCTCGCGCGCGTTGCGCTTGCTCCAGTTCAAGGGCGGGCTGCTGAACGGCACCACGCTGAGCGCCGAGGACGTCGTTTCGATCGCGCGGCTGCCGCCGCGCGAGGTACTGCACGCGCAGCTCGTGGGCACGATCGCCGCGCCGCTCACCGGCCTCGTGCGCGGACTCAACGCGCTGATCGCCGGGCTGGCGATCGCGCTCAAGCAGATCGCCGACGAAGGCAAGCTGGGCGATGGGGGCGAGGCAGCGCTCGAAGGAGTGGCGGCCACCGATGGCGCCGCCGGCGAGCCTGAGGCCGCGGACGCCGCCGGCGGGCCTGAGGCCGCGGACGCCGCCGGTGAGCCTGAG
>JBEKRJ010000002.1:0-34152 GCA_049518835.1 Solirubrobacteraceae bacterium | reverse complement strand
TCAGGGCGGACGTGCTCGCGCGCGTACGCCTGCAACTCGCCGGCGCTGGCGGGCAGCGTCCGCTCATACCAGGCGATCCGGCGGACCGGACTTGAGTCCTGCGCGAAGCTGGCGAGCAGGCCGCCATAGCCGCTCAGGAGCGTCTCCCGGTTCTCCTCGCCGAGCAGCGCGAACGCGCGCGGCTCGCACCGGATCGTCGCCGCGTACGTCCCCGCCGCCTTGTCGTGCACGACGCCGAGCGGCACGCTCCGGCCGAGGCGAGCCTCGAGGATCTCGACGCGCTTTAGCTCGGGCGGCAGGCTGACGGGCGCTCGAACGGGCCGCGGCTCAAACCGGGCGGTGCCGTCACCCGCGGACAATTCGACCTCGTGGCCCATCGTCGCCGCCCGCGTGCGCCACGTGCGGGTCGACGTCGCCGTCGCGAACATGAACCGGGCGATCACCGGCACCCACTCCAGCGTCGTGTGGCCCGCGTACGGCAGGAAGATCGCCAGATAGGCGACGATCGCGAGGGCCGCGGCGAGCACCGGGCCGGCCGGCGCGGGCAGGGTGCGCAGCGCGTCGACGGCGGCGAACCCGGCGGCGGTGACGGCGCACAGTTGCGGGATCGTCATGCCGAGAATCCAGCCGCCCGAGCCGTGCGGCGGAAACCGGTACGTGCGCCTTGCCGGCGTGGTCGTGTCACTGTCACTCATGGCGGTTGCTTCCTTCCAAGGTCAGTCGAGTCACGGAATGTCTAGTGACCGGGTGGCGGGCTGTCGGACGGCGGATGGCCGTTGTGTGACCGGGTGTCGCCGAACGGGTTGCTGTTCGCGTCGAACACGTCGGCGCCGAACGGGTCCGCGGGCGTGTCCCGCGGCGGGAGACCTTCGACCGACGGCCCCTCCGCGTCGGCGCTGGCAGCGGCGTCGCGGAGATCGTGCAAGCGGTCGAGCCTCCCGGACGTCGAGGGCTCGGCCGACGTCGACGTTCCCGAGCCGCCACGCGAGGGTCGTGGCGGCCCCAGCGCGTTCCACGGCGTGTCGGCGGGCTGGCTGCCGTACCGGCCGCTAGCCGCAGCAGCGCGGGCGCCGACGTGCGCAGCCACGTTGGCGCCAACGTCCCCGGCGGCGGACAGCCATCCGGCCGCCGCGGCGACGGCGCCAGTGATCGGCCGCGGCGCTCTGGCACCCGAGCTTGCCGCGGACCCGCGCGTAGGGTTTCCGCCGCCCGCCGGGTTCGCGCCGTCCGAGGCGCCGCCCGCAGCAGCACCGCCGGCGGCCGCAGACCCAGCGGCGGCATCACCCCCGCCCGTTCCGACGCCCGCGCCGCCGGCCGCAGCGTCGACCGGGCCGCGCATCAGGTCGCCGCCGACCTTCGCGCCCGGCAGCGGACCGCCCGCGCGATCCTTGCCCATCACGCCCGCCTCCATGCCGACGAACGTCAACAGCGCCCACGGCGCCAAGGCAGCCGTCGCGAACACCGCGAGCCCCTCCAGGATCGTCGTCGCCGACGACACCACGCCGCCCGTCCCGGACAAGCCGCCACCGACGATCGCAGCGCCAACCAGCAGCACCAGCATCGCCACGACCGGCAGCACCAGCAGCACGCCAACCAGGAACACAACCCTGTGCAGCATCCGGTTCAGCGCCGGCCAGATCGAAGCGGCGAACACCAGCGGCAGCAGAGCGACCGCGACATACAGCAGCGCGCCGCGGATCAGCAGCTCGAACCACAGCAACGCCTCGACGATCACCATCACCAGAGCCACGATCAGCGCGAGGAAGCTCGATCCGAACCCGCCGAACCCCGACTGGCCCCAGCCCGTCGAGATCGCGTCAAAGAACGCGGTCGGCACGTTGCCAGCAATGTCGCTGGCGAGCTGGTCGCACACGCCGAGCGCGAGGATCACGACCGCGACCGCGACCGCTGACCCCACGCCCGCACGGAACACGCCGTACAGCAGCTCGCCGAACGCCCGGCCGGACCGTTTCAACGTTGCGCCGGCGAGGCCGACCATCGTGAACACGCCGCCGAGCGCCGCGCCGATGATCCACACGTACTGGTAGACGCCGGCGAACCATCCGGAGCCGAGCTGCGGCGCGCTGCCCGACCCACTCGCAACCGACATGACGTCCTTGTCGAGCTGCTGCGCGCCGCCCACCACCCAGTTGGTCACGCAGTCGAGCGACCCGGCGACACACGACACCGCGTCGCCGACCGCCTTCGCGCCCTTGTCGAGCCCGCCTACGACCCCTCCCGGCCCGGACGTCGTGACCGTGCCGAACCGCGGCACGGTGTAGCTCGGCTCGACCGCGACGCCGCTCGGCAGGTTCAGCAGCGCTTGTGCGAGCGCCGACGCGAACTGACGGCGCGTCTCGCCAACCGGGCCGAGATCGGACGTGAAGCTGTAGCCGGACGGGGCGCCGGCGTTCGTGACCACATCCGACCGGGCGGCGTCCTTGCCTCCGCCAACGAGCCAGTAGTCCGTCCCGGCGGCCGCCGCAGCGCCCGGCGCGGCGAGCACGACAAGCGCGGCGAGAATGAGTGCAAGTCGCCTCATCCGGGTCACGCCATCGTGTAGGCGGCGTTCAGCACGACCGTCGCGAGACCGACGAAGAACGCGGCCGCGAGCGCCACGATCACTCCCTCCTTGCCGGCCGAGTGCAGCCGCTCCAGGTGAAAGCCCTTCGCGGCGGCGAGCAGCAGCAGGCTTGTCACGAGCGCAAGCCCGCACGCGGCGAGCGCCCACGCGGCGACGTCGTTCGTGCCGGTCTGGATCCCGGCGATACCCGGCGCGCTCGCGTTCGGCTTGATGTCGAACGTGTAGCCGCCGGGCGTGGTCGTGGTCGTGGTCGTGCCGGGCGCTGCCAGCGCGACAGCGGGCAAGGTCAACAGCGCGGCCAGGGTGGCGAACCACACGGCCGCCACACGGGTCTTGATGCGGGTCATCGGGAACCTCCGATCGGGTTGGCGGTCATCCGGTGACCAGGTGAGCGGGCCTCGTCCAGCAGCCCGCGGTAGTGGTCCTCACGCTCGTGCGACTCCGCGAGCCAGTCGTCGCGCTCCTCCAGCCAGCCGTAGCACTCCTCGAGCCAGCCGTAGTACTGCTGCTCGGATGCGCGCGCCAGCTGCGCAGCACGCCGGTAGTGGAGTGCCATAGACCCCGCGAAGCGCGCGTCTCTGAGTTGCAGCCAGACCTCGGCCGCCAGGCCGATCGCCACGCCCGCAAGCAAGCATTCGCGGTCGCTCATCGGACCACCGCCCGCTCTGCCATCTTCATCCGGTAGACGAGCGCCAGCGACGCGTGCGCCTGTGCGCGCGCCGCGCTGATCTGCGCCACCTGTAGTGATTGGTCATCGTTGAACCGCTTGAGCAGTTGCTCGGCTGCGCGCATGTGTCGCTCGGCCTCGGCCCTGTCCAGGTCCTGCACGGTCGCGGTCATCGGACGACCGCCAGGTGCACGCGGCTCGCGCCGGGCTGCCACGCCGAGGTCTGCAGAGTGCTGGCGCGCAACGCGAACCGGTAGCCGACCGTCGACCTCGCCGCTCGGTACACGACCCGGAACCGCCCCGTGGTCGACACCGACGCGGCCGCGAAGTCACGCCACCCGTAGGCGTCGTGATCCTGGAGCTCCACCACTGTGGGAGGCGACGTCGAGCCGGTAATGACCCCCCCGTACAGCACCAGCCGGCCATCCGGCCGGGAGTCGACGCCGAGCCAGATCGACGGCGCGACGAGCTCATCGACGGTGACCGGGTCGCCGCCCGCGGTGATCGTCAGCACCCGGCTCGGGCCCGGCGGCACGATCTGCACGCCCGCGACCTCGAGCGCCGACCGGACGTAGGTGCGATGGATAACGACCGGGCTCAGCATCCGAGCTCCCCGAGCACGCACGACGCCGGGCGAGGCCGCGGCGTGGCGCGCGCGACCGTCGCCACGACCGGCCGCGGCGCCGTCCGCACGATTCGAACCGGCACCGCTGGCCGTGCCGACGGCGCGGCCATGTGCTCGGTCGCCGCCGCAGGCGCCGGCACGCGCTCGACAACCGTTCTCGCGGGCGCAGGCGCGCGCTCGACGACCGTTCTCGCGGGCTCGCGCACCACGACCGTCCGGACCGGCGTGGGCTCGCGCACGATCACGACGCGCGTGCGGACGACCGTCCGCGTCCGCACCACCACCGCAGGCGTCGGCGCGGGCGCGAGAGCGGGCGGGATCGCCGCCGCCACTGCCACCGGCGCAACACGCCCTGCCACGTGCGCGGGCCGCGCGGCAGGCCGAACCACCGGCGCTCCGGGCGGCGACAGCAGCGCCACCACACCCGCACCCGACAGGGCGACGACCGCGATGGCGGTGCCGATTGCCGGCCTTCCATCCCACCGCCCTCGCGGCGGCGACACCGCCGGCGGACTCTCGTCAGGGTCACCGGCCGCGGGTTGCAGCACGGTCCAGTCGTCTTCCAGCATCAGTTCTGCTCCTCTGGTCATAGGCTCAGTCCCCTTCCGCGCCGGCGCACAGTGCCGTCGTCTGGCAGCTCCTGAGCCGCCCGCTGCGCGTCCGCAATCCGCTCCTCGAACCCCGCGTCAGTCGTCCCGAATCGCTCCAGGCGGGTCGGCTCGGCGTCGAGCGCAAGTTGCCGCTGCTCCCGGAACCCGAGGCAGGCGCAGTAGCCGAGCTGGCCCTCGCGGCCGTCGTCGAACACGTCCGCCAGCTCCGATCGCTGCGTCACGACCAGGCAGCGCGCGTCGCCTGACGCCGGGTCGGCGTGCCGCTCACGGTCGTGACCGCACACGCACAGGTCGCCGTCACGGACCTTTTCGCGGGCCGGCGCAAGATGCCCAGCCCACAGTCCGACCGTCGTCGACGCCTCGCGGAATGCCGCCTCGAGCTGCGGCACGCCACGCCTCCGGGCGCGGTCGCTCTCCTCACGGAGCTGGTTGGCAAGCTCGCGCAGATGCGCGCTGTAGCCCGCCTGCCCCTCCTCGCTATCGCCGTAATACGGCACTCGGTCGCTCATCGCTCACCGCCTCCTGTCGCCGTTGCTCTAGTCGGTAGGTACCGGCTAAGAGCCCCCGAGGACTCTCTTTTCGCTCCACAAGTCGCCGGCGCCGCCGTCGACTTCGCGACCGCCGCGGCGACCGCGTCGACCAGCAGCCTCCGTTGCCGGTCCGTCAGATCGCCGACGCGCCTGCGCTCGCCGATCCTCAACCCGCCCAGCAGGCGGCGCATCCGAAACGCGCCGAACCGTGGGAACGACACGATCAGGTCGCCGCACGCCATCCCCGCCGCACGCACATCCGTGACCGCTGCCGCCGGCGCCAACACGCCGACACGTAGCTCCCGCCGCAACGCGGCGACACCCAACCGAACCTCGTTCGCCCGCGCCAACGCCCTGAAACGCTGCTCGCAGTCGCCGCCAAAAACCGTGTCGACCGGTGGCGAATCGGTGGCGACTTCAATAGCTTGTCGCACCGTCATCGGAGTTCGTACCTCCTATGGCCATGACCCCCGGGCCGCTCCAACGGTCGCGGGGGTCGATTTGTTGACTTGACATCAGGCTACATCCCGCCCAACACCAGCGTCAAGGCTACTTGAGTCCCGCTTCTACCCGACTAGACTCCCGCAAGCATGTCCGTCAACGACGTGAGCCCACGACGAGTCAGACGAGATGAGGAGGACGAGCTGCTCGCGGTCGTCGAAGCGATCGCACGGGCACGCGCCGACCTCGACGCTGCGATCGCTAGGCGCAACCAACTGATCGGCGACCTCATCGACGACCACTGCCGCGCCGTCGACCTCGCCGACATCCTCCAGCTCTCGCCGGCTGCCGTCTACGACGCCGCCAAGCGGACTCGGCATCAGCAGGACTAGCTAGCCGCCCGGGGACGCCCGGTCACGCTCCCGCCGGCCACCTCCACAACGCCGCCAGCCGATCACGCAAACACGCGAAAGCGTGTCCCCAACAGCCAGCAGCAGACCGCCCTCGGGACCACACCAGGCACGCCGCCAGAGCCGGTCGGAACACCAGCCCAGGCGCCACGCCAAGGCCCCGAAAACCCGGCCCTGACGGGCCGGAAAGTCAACGGCAAGGAGGCAGGCAGCACACATCTGCACCAAGGGTGCGAGCCCGGCGCGACGGCCACCCCGCCGCCGGCGCGGCGAGACCCGGCTCACCGGCCGAGGCTGAGGCCGCCTCGACCGCGCTTGAGGTCGCGGTCCAGTGGCCGGACCTGGTCGACGGCGAGATCCTCGTCGTCGCGCTTGACCATGTTGCGGGTGAGCCCCGCGACGGTCGGCAGCTGGCCGTCCTCTGGCGCCGTCACGAACATGCGCGTGACGCCCTTTGCGCGCGACAGCGCCACATAGCTGTGGTTCTTCGTCCATGAGCGCTCCGGGCCGATCGCGAACGCTCGCGCAACGTTCGCGCCCTGCCCCTTGTGGCGCGTCAGGCAGTACGCGTGCTCGACGTGCGCCGCCGCGTACTCGGTCGGAAGCTGTCGCACGACGCCGTCGACGTCAAAGCGAACCGCGAGATGATCTCTGTCCACGGCGACTACAGCGCCCTGATTGCCGTTGCGGACGTCGAGCTTGTAATCGGGGTGGCGGCACACGACGCGGTCGTGGACAGCGAACGACCGGCTGCCGTACGTGCGTTGTTCGCCGAGCGCATCCTGTTCGGCGAGGTGCGCGCGGCATTCGCGGTTGATGTCGTGACGCAACGCGTTATCCGGACATGTCACGATCACGTTGCGCGGACCGTGGTCGGCGACTGCCTGCTTCCACTCGCCGAGCATCTTCGCGACGAGGGTCGATGCCTCTCCGATCTCGATGCGGTCGTGCTTCAGCGCCCAGGCGAGATATTTGGCGGGGTCGCCCGCGTGGAGAGATGCGAGCGCGCGGACCTCCGCCCGGTCGGCTTGCCGATACACGTTCGTGAGCGCGGCGGTCTGCCCGAGGCGCTGCTTGACGGGACGCATCCATCCGCCCGCCTGCACGGATGACAGCTGGCCGCTGTCGCCGACGCTTACGACCTTGATCCCCTGGTCGCGACAGTGGCCGAGGATGACGTCGAGGCCACGCGTCTTCGCTGTCGGCGCCTCGTCGATGATCAGCACCGTGTTGCCGTCGCCGAGCGTGCCGCCGTACCTCTGCACGTGGTTCAGTCGCCGCGCGAGCGTCTCCGATGGCACGTCAGCCTCGCCCTGCAGGATCTGCGCGGCCTGCCCGTACTCGGATGCGCCGATCACCGTGTAGCCAGCGAGCGTGTAGACCTGCGCGACGGCTCGCGCGAACCGGCTCGTCTTGCCGCTCCCCGCGAGCGCTTCGACGATCTGCACGCCGTCGCCGGACGTGACCGTCTGCAGCACCGCAGCTCGCTGGTCGGCGTCCAGGTCGACGTCGACGCGGCGCAGCAGCTCGATCGCGTCGCGCGCGTCGATCCTGCCCGCACCCTCGCCCTTGCGCGAGACAGACGCCTCGATGATCCGCCGCTCGCACGCCAAGAGATCGCCGGTCGTGCGGTCGCCGTCGATCGTCTCGTGCACGTCCGGGCGGGCGAATGTCTCCGCGCGCAGGGTCTTGCACTCGTCCCAGCTCATCCCCTGCTGGGCGGATGCGAGCAGCGCGATCTCCAGCTCCTCGCTGGTGAACGTGTTCTGCCGGGCTGTGAGGCCGTCTGGGCCGCACAACTCGTCCAGTGAGGCGTGCCCAAGCTCTGGCGGCTCCTCGTGGCGGGATAGCTTCTGCGTCCAGCCGGGGCGCCGCTGGCGCGCACGATGGTTGCGCGAGTCGCGCAGCAGCTCATCACGCTTGCGCCCGTCGAACCCGTGGCGCGCGAGCCGCCCCTCGATCTCGCTGCGGTGCGCGGCGACGTCGCGGATCGGCGTCTTGCCCGGCCGCGTCTTGAGCGCAAGCGCGTCCGCCGACGATGCCGTGCGAAACGAGAACCGCGGGTCGTTCAGCTCCCGCTCGGCGCGCTTCATGCTCTCCCGCCGCTGCGACACCGACTTCAGGCCGCCGCTGTGCGGACCGTCCGCGAGCTCGGCCATGCCCTTGTCGACGGTCCCCCACTCCCAGCCGAGAGTGCGGTGAATGTTCGCTCGCAGCTGCGCGTGGAAGACGTTGCGGATCAGCTTCTGCGTCCGGAACAGCTCGCGCGCGTCGAGGCCGGTGTAGCGGCCGTCGACGAGGCCGCGGCCGATGTTCACGATGCACAGGTGGACGTGGTACTGCGGGTCGTGAGCGCGCGACAGGAGGTGCGTGTACGCGCACGCGAGCAGCCCGACGCTCCGCTCGTAGCTTTCCCTCGCGTGGCCGCGCGCGACGCGGCAGTGCTCCTCCTCGAGCTTGCCGACGGACACGTCGATCGCGTCTTGGATCGCGGTCGAGATCAGCTCGCGCGTCTCCGCGTCCGCGAGGAAGTGCATCACGCTGATGGACTTCGGGACGCTGAACGTGCAGTCGAACACCAGGTTCTTGACCGGATGCTCGCGCAGGCCGGCGGCGATCTCCGTCGCGCGCTGCAGATCGCCTTCCTGCAGCTCGCCGGCGAGGCCGAGCTCGGCGGCGAGATTGCCGCGCCACACGCCCAGGACGCTGTCGCGGACGTAGTACGCCTCCGGACCCTCGGCCGCGAGCGCCGCCTCCCGCTCGCAATGCGCCAGGTTGCTGACCCGGGTGACCTTGTACATCGGCGCTATTCCTCCCAGCGGCTGCCGACGAGGCTGATCGCGTCGCCGATCGACTCGCTGGCTGCCTTCAGCGGCTCGACGGGCCGGGCGAACTTCGGCGATATCCCGCCGTCGGTCGAGAGGCGCCCGAACGTCTCGACGATCACGTTGAGCGCGACCAGCATCGCCCCGAGGTCATCGATCAGCGAGTGGCGAAGGTCGTTCTCGTCCATGACGGGCGCGGGTCGGCGGAACATCGTTACGCCTCGATTTGGACGCTCAGGGCGCGACGCAGGCTGTCCGCCATCGCGTCGATTGTCTCCTCGGGACGCTGCGCGCCGACTGCGTTCGCGATCTCGTCGACCAGCTGGTTGAGCGACTGCACGTCGCGGGTGATCCAGACGTGCGGCTCGTCGTTGACCGTCGGCTTGCCGTTGGCGTACAGCTGCGCGAAGTAGGAGCCGTTCTCGCCGTCCGTGTCCCACCCCCAGACGCTGCGATCCTCCCAGCCGTCTAGCAGCAGATCGAATTGACATCCCCACTGGTCACCGCCGTACATGCCGCGCTTGATTGCACGGTCGAGGTCGGCGATCTCGTCGCCGTAGTCGGCGAGATCGTCGATGAGCGCCGCGAGTTCGCGGACGGTTTCTTGGCTTAGCTGCATCTGCCCTGCCCCTTCCGGTTGATTAGTCCCCGTTGGCGCGACGGTACCGCCCGGCACGGCGCGATCAGTGGGGCTGCCGGCGTGCCTGCCCGCACGTTCCGGCAGGCGCGTTTCAGGCCGCCCGGCCGAGGGCGCCGGTGAGGAGATCCCGCAGCTCGTCGGCGCTGAGCGCATCGAGCTGCTTGCGTAGCTCGAGGACGCGGCCGCCCGCGTTGATCGCGTCGCGGTCGCACACGGCGTCGATCGCGTCCGCCGGCCGGGTCCTGCGCAGGTAGCGGTCGCTGACGGCGATGCTGCTGTGCCCGAGCACGTCCCGGATCGCGGTCATGCTCTTGCCTTCGGATGCGAGCTCGACGGCGAGCGTCGCCCGGAAGCCGTGCGGATGGCAGCGGCGCAGCTCCATCCCGGTCTCGGCCGCGATCTCCCTCGCCAGCCGCCGCAGGAGGTGTCGCACGTAGGACGACTGGATCTGCTTGCCGGCGCCGTTCTTGCCGCCGATCGTGCAGAACACGCGTCGGTCCGCGATCCGCCGGCCACGGTCGACGTCGAGCCTGGAGCGCGTCTCCAGCCACTTGCGCAGCGCCGCCTCCGCCTCCTGGTGCACGCCGACGGTCCGCTGCTTGCCGCCCTTCGCATGGCGCACGGTGATCACCGCATCGCGGCCGTCCAAGTGCACGTCCTTGGGTTCGAGCGTGAGAGCCTCGTTGATCCGCAGGCCCGCGCGCCACAGGATCAGGATCAGCGCACGGTTGCGCTGCCCCGACGGCGAGCGTTTGCCGCACCGTTTCAGCAGCTCGTAGACATAGTCGGCGTCGAGCACGGCCGCGGGGCCGAGCGGGTTCTTCACAACGCGACGGGTAGAGATCGTCGTTGCCATGTCTTCCTTCCCGGGGTCACGGAATGACCCCGTTGCGTGATCGTGTTGCACACCTCGACGGGCGGACGGCGGGAGCGTGACCCCGTCCGCCCGTTCTTCAGGCGCCTACTTCCAGAGCCAGCGGAAGAATCCGGCGCCGTTCAGCGCGCGGCCTTTCACGTGGTTGCCGACTCGCCGGGCGACATGCCCGGTCCTGACCGAGCGAACGTCCGCGGATGCGCGGGCGATCTTGAACATCTGCGAGGTGAAGCTGCCATTGCGGGCCATCACGTGGCCTCCTCCGGTGGATCGGTGCTGGGTGGCAGCTCGCGGGCGACGTACTGCTCGAGCGCTACCTCCGTCTCGCCGGCGATCGACCGCCGGTGTTCTGTCGCGAGCGTGGCGAGCTGGTCGTAGAGATCCGGTCGAATCCGGACCGCTTTCGTTGGTTGTCTGACCACAGCGCCAACGTTAGCACGGTGTACACACGCCGAGCACACGGCATCGGCGCGGCGAAACAGCGGGCACCAAAGGGGAACGCGCAGGCCCCGGGCTGGCGCCGGCTGTGGCTACCCAGTAGCGAGCGGCGAGGCTTGGCCCGTGGCGAGTCCGGAGATCGTCCCTCCGGGCTATCCGTCCGGGATGCCTGGCGATGCGTCCGTGCGCTAGGCGCCCCTGAGCGGCTCGGCCGTGCCCGGATGGCCTGGCACACCGGCGCCATTTGGACGCGGGGCAGCGGGCGATGCTGGCCGTGGCGTTTCTGCCGGACTTGGAGCGCGAAGCGAAGGCGCGCAAGGCTGCGGCTGAAGCATCGGCTGCGCCGGGCAAGCCGGGCACCAGAGAAAGAGTGGGCACCGGTGCCCACTTCTTTGTCGACTGCATCCGAATCGAAGCCGAAGGCGCAGCGCGCGCGCGATGATGCTGCTGCTAGGACTGGCGCGTCGCCTCGCGGCGTTCAGCAGGCGAAGCGCGTAGCGGCAGCCGATCCTGAACTGGCGGAGCAAGTGAAGCGCGGTGAGGTCAAGCCCAAGACTGCGGAGCGCAAGGTAGCCGAGCGCCCAACTCGAAGCCGCCGTCGCGCCGATCGAGCGCCCACTGTACGCCACCCGTCCGCCGGCGTCCCGTGGCGCTCAGCGGCGCCTCCGTGGCTCTGACGGGCGGCTCAGTCGCCGCTGTGCCCGTTGATCCTCGCCAGCGCGGCGCTGACCTCCGACTTGAAATCCCGGAGGTCGCGTTGCAGGTCGCGGACGTCTTGGCGCACATCCGAAATGCGGGTGCTGAGGACGCTCACGACCGCGTAGATCGCACCGGCGAACGCGGCGAGGAACGCGGCGCAGATCGTGATCGTGACCGTGATGAACGTTCCGTTGCTGACCATCGCTAGGCGCAGTGCTCCTCGTGGGCGTGAACCCGCGCGATGTGAATGGTGCACACGTAGCCCTCGGGCGTCGTGCACGGCTCCCCGGGACGCGCTTTGCAGCGGGGGCAGGCCACCGCCGCCATCGCAGCTTTCGCAGCCGCGAAACGGGGCCTGCGCGCGGTCATAGCCGCGCATCCGGGTCGGGTCGCAGCTCCTCGCCGCACGCGCGTGCCGCGGCGGCCGCCTCATGCAGCCGCGACTCGAGGACAGAGATGCCGCGCCGGCGGGCACGGTCAGCCTCGCCGTCGAGGATCACAGCGAGGGCCTCCAGGTGCGTCGCATACTCGTGCTGGCCTTCCAGGGAATCGCCGTATCGAGGCCGGGCGGTTGCGCGGGGCGTGTCGGTCACTGATCCTCCTCGGCGTTTCCTTGCTGCCACTCGGCCAGCTGGGCGACGGGCTTGCGGGCCACGCCGGGCACGATCGAGGTCGTGGTGCCGGTCATCGTCCGCCTCCTGTCCGGTAGTCCTCGATCGTCTGCTTGAGCGCCGCGAGCGACTTCGCGTCGCGGTCGACGTGCTTGGAGAGCAGCGCGGCGAGCAGCTCCGCCACCGTGAGGTTCGGATAGTCGTCCCGGAGGTCGAACAGGGCGCCGTCCATCCGGCGGGCGAGCGGCACGGGAACCCGGCCGAACACGCCCTTGGTCTCCACCTTCGCCGGCTTGGCGGCCTTATCAGCCGCCTTGCGGCTCGGGGTCGCGGCCGGACGCGGCCCGAGCGGATCGTCGGCTACCTCGAGCTTGGGCTTCGCCTCGGCGCTCATGCCGTCACCGCCAGCGGTTGCGCCAGCTCGACGGCGAGACGCCAGTACGCGACCGCCCCCGGCGAGTCGGGTCGGCCGAGCGCGAGCGGCACTCCGCTCGTCGCAGCGTTGTCGAACTCGGCGCGCAGCGGGATCGACGCCTCGGCGATCGTCACGCCGAGCGTCGTGAGCGCATCGTCGATCGCGGCGAACGTCAGCCGCCGCGGGTCCGTCTTCGTGCGGACCGCCGTCACGGCAAGCTCGCGGGCGCCGAGCCGCTCGGCGACCTGCACGGCCGCGGCGCGCGTCTCCGCGAGGCCCTGCAGCGCGCCGGGGTCGGTCATCGCCACGGGGATCAGAACCTCGGTGGCGGCGACAAGCGCGTTTACGGTCAGCAGCCCGTTGGTCGGACTGGTGTCGAGGATCACGACGTCGTAGATGTCGAGCTGGCCGTCCAGGGCGCGGGTGAGGAACCGTTCGCGGCCCGTTTCTCCGGCGAGGGTGAGCTCGACCTTGATCAGGTCGCGGTGGCCGGCGATCAGGTCGACGCCGGGGATGACGTAGCCGATCCGGGCGTCAAGCAGGCTGGTGGCGCCGGTGAGCAGCTCGACTGCGGTCGCTGGCGCGTTGGACGGGACGCGTCCGAACATGCGGGTGAGCGAGAACGCCGGGTCGAGGTCGAGCGCGAGGACGCGGCGCCCGTCGCGACCCCACACGGCGGCGAGATTGGCGACGGTCGTGCTTTTGCCGACTCCGCCCTTGAGCGCGGCGCACGCGATAACGCGAGTGGTGTCTGCTGGCATACCGGCAGACTAGCTGACGTGTCGGCGGAAACGCCAGTCGGCAAGTCAGCGCGTCAGCAAGTCAGCGCGTCGGCTGGCGCGCTGGTGGGCGGATCTGCTGGTCGGCGCGATGACTGGTCAGCCGATGTGCGCCACGATGCGCTGAAACGCGCCGAGGAGCCGCCCCATGCCAGAGATCGTGTTGACCGCCGATGGTTTGCCGGTCGTGTTCGCCAGCCTCGCCACCGATGGCGTTCTCTCCTTCTGGAGTGACGTCGTGCGTCCCGGCGGCCTGGTCGCCGGCGAGCCCCTGTCCGACCAGCAGATCGCCGAGGTCACTCGGCGGTGTCCCACCCCCCAGCGGCTGGCAGCGGAGCTTGCCGCGGCGCAGATCGTGGCCGCGAACCTGGTCGCTGCCGCCGACTACGCGCAGCGGGTCCGTGAGCTTGAGGAGATGATCGACGCGCTCGCCGCGGAGCTCCAGCTTGAGGCCGACCACGCCGCGCGGCTTGAGGCGCAGCTTGCCGGGGCGAGCCGCGAGCCGGCGGCGAAGGCTCGGACGGCCAACCGTCGGATGCCCGCGGCAGCGTGACGGCGTCGGCGACGTCGACCGCCGCAACCCCAGGCGGCACGGGACGCGCCCGATTCCGGTAGTTCGCGACGGCTAGCAGATGCTGAGCGCGGCTCGTGGGCCGGACGCCGGATGTCGCGTCCGGCTAGGCGAATCGCCGCCCGCGAGGCTGAGCGGACGCTCGGGCAGATGATTCTCGCCGGGAGAGAAGCGGGGGAGATCGCCACCCGTGAAGGTCGCAACGTTCAATCCGCGGCGCGGATAGAAGACCTCGGCATCGAGCACAACCTCGCGAGTGACGCCGTTGCGTTCGCCCAGCTGCCGGACGAGACCCGCTCGGACACCGCTACCAGCGGTCCGGTCATCGCCCGCCGGCGCTGGCGTGGCGAGCACGTATGGGCGCCGGGTACCGCAACCACGCAGTTCCGGCATCAGGTGGACATACGCCGGTGCGCCGATCGGCACCCCTGGCCGTTGCGTGACCCGACGAGCCCCAGCCTGAGACGCGTTCTAAGGCCCTGCGCCGCCAGGATGGCTGTTCGGCTCGGGTGCCAGCAAGCCCTCGGAGCCGCCCCAGGAGCGCCCGTGTGCCCTCACACGCCCTGATCTGCGCCGTCACCCTCAGGATCCCGGTCGCCGGCACCGCGACGCGCCCCGGCGCGCTTGCGACGAGCACGCCCGCGAGCATGAATTGCACGTCCGGCGGCGGCGGCTCGCCGAGCGGCGCGAGCACGGCGAGGCCCCCTCCGACGACGGCGCGTTGCGCGACGAGGTCGCCGTCCGGCAGGTCCAACGGTGTGCCGGCGACGCCGACCTCAAGACAGCGGCCGGTGCTGATGAACTGCACGTCACTCGTCGGGCGCCGACCAGCCGTCGGCCGCGTCGCCCTCGGTGGGCGGCAAGACGTGCTCGGGCCCGGCGGCGATTGCGACCGCTCCCATGACGTCGGGCCCGCCTGGCCCAGCGCTCCAGCCTGCCAACTCCTCGGCCTCTTGCGCATCGGACATCGGCGCCTCCTCCCTGATACACCAAATAGCGTCGCTAACCGCCGTCCCTCCCCCTCGGGCAGGTGATGCTAAGCGCGAGCGGGATGCGCAGCTCGTCGAGAACCGCGACTCATGCCCCGCTCCTGACGCCGCGCGCGGCGGCGGGCGACCCCTTCTTTCTCGGTTCTCTGATGACTTTTTGGCTAGAGCGCTAATGCCGTCCTCGCTCGTCGGTCGATTGCGTTCGCGAAACCAATAGTTGGCTGACCGCCGACCGCACTCTAATCCCAATGCCTTTCATGGAGGAAAGCGAACAATGAGCGCAACCCTGTCTAGATCGGCTCGCAAGAGCCGGCGTCTTCTTTTGCCGATCATGATGTCCCTCGGCGCGTCCAGCCTGCTGGCGGCGGGACCCGCCGCCGCCGATACTTACGGTCTCAAGGTCGCGCCGGCCAGCCTCAGCGCGATCACCGGCCAGGCGATGAACGTCACCGTCAGCGCCATGGACACCAGCACCAATAAAGTTCTGACCACATACACCGGCACCGTCGGGCTGACGAGCGCCGTTGCCGGTGGTACCGGCCCGGTCGACACCGATGTGCTGCCGGCCAGTTACACGTTCAAAGCAGCCGACAAGGGCGTTCACGTCTTCCCCGTCACGCTGACGGACAGCACCACCGACGGCTCCGCAACCACCGACACGATCACAGCGACCGACAGCCTCGGCGCGCCCATGACCGCCGGTACCGCGGCGATTGTCGTCGCCAACGGCGTCCCCACGCACCTCAGCATCGTCGCTCCCACGACCGACGTGGCGGGCACAGCGTCCGCAACGGCCTTCACCGTGAACGCGGTCAACGCCTATAACAAGCTCGTCACCAGCGACGTCGACAGCGTCCAGCTCTCCAGCAGCGACAGCGCTGCATCGATGCCCGCCGCCGCCAACCTCGTTGCCGGTGCCCATACCTTCACCGCCGCCAGCACGAAGCTGGACACCGTCGGCTCGCAGACGATCACCACCACGGTCACGGGGACGAACCCGCTCACCAGCAGCACCCCGATCACCGTCACCCTGGGTCCGGCGACCGTGCTGGCCATCTCGGCCCCCCCCGTCGCGACCAACGGCCAGACGATCCCGGTCACCGTCACCGCGCTCGACGCCGGAGGCAACGTCGCGACCGGGTACACCGGCACAGTCAAGCTAACCGACCCCAAGGGCCAGACTCTCACCTACCCCTACACCAAGACCGACAAGGGCATTCACGTCTTCAACGACACGCTGAACGCAGCCGGCGCGGACACGCTCAAGGCAGGCGACGGCACAATCCTGAATACCGCGGCGACTAACCAGCTGCCAATCCAGGTTGCTGCCGGCAACGTCACGCACCTGGGCATCGCCCCTACGACATACGGCGTCGCCGGCACCACCCAGGTCGCGGGGACGGCGGTTAACTACAACGTGACCGCGCTCAACGCCTACAACCAGCCGGTCGCGGTCTGGACCGACAACGTGGAGTTCTCCAGCACCGACCCCTTGGGGTCAGCGACGAACAACGACGGCGGGGACACAAACGTGTTCTCGACGAAGCTAGCCGTAGGACCGCTCACGACCCCCGGCACAAATGACACCGGGCTGGTCTTCGACGCGTCTTACACGTTCGACACCGATGCCGACGCCGGCGGCGTCCACGAGATCAGTGTCCTGCTGAACACCCCCGGCGTGCAGACGATCACCGTCCAGGACACCGGAAACCCGGCGATCGTCGGGACCGACAAGGTCACCGTCACCGCGCCGGCGGCAGGCGCAGCCAGCCTAGTCGTCACGACGCCCAACGAGACCGCGATCAACGGCCAGACGATCCCGGTCACCGTCACCGCGATCGATGCCAACGGCCTCATCGTGCCCAGCTACACCGGCACCGTCGCACTGACGAGCGCCGCTGCCGGTGGTACCGGCCCGGTCGACAGCGATGTGCTGCCGGCCAGTTACACGTTCACCTCGAAGGACAACGGCGTTCACGTCTTCAACGTCACCGTGAAGGACCCCACCACGGACGGCACCGCGACCGTGGACACGATCACAGCGACCGATGCCAACGGCAAGACCGGTGCCGCCGCCGTCAATGTTGACGCCGGTAGCGTCACGCACTTCAGCATCATCTCCCCCGCGCCGGTCACGACGAAGAGCGCCGCGTCGTTCACCGTGAACGAGCTCAACGCCTACAACCAGCTCGTCACGGGAGCCGGCACAGACACGGCGGCAGTCACCACCAGCGGCCTGTCAACCGTGACCTCAAGCCCTGTCACGTTCGCTGCCACCGGCAGCGCGGCGTTCACGGTCAAGTGGGTTACCCCCGGTGCGCAGACAATCACCGCCAAGGCAACGACTGCTGGTGGTAATACGGCGCTGGTCGGCTCCCTCAAGGTCACCCTCGCCAGCTAGCTCAGTGGCAGTATCCCGGCGATAGCCCGCCGAACTATGGAAAGCCCCGCAAACGCGGGGCTTTCCGCTTCGTACGGGCGTTGCAGCTTCAAGCTACCGCGCGTTGCTGCTACGGCTGGTAGACCGGGGTGCCGGTAGGGTTATAAGTTAGGCGGAACGTGAGACCAGCCGACAGCCGACAAGTAGGGGGCCGGGCTCGGGCCCGCGTCAGAGCCTCGGCGTCGCCCGGCGTGGAAGGGTCCGGCGTGGAAGGGCTTGTCTGCATCGAGGTGTCGCGCCGGCGACGCGTCGCGTGATGCCGCGCGCTTCCAGCGCCAGGACAGTCGCGAGCGCGAGCGGCGCGGGCGAGCACCGGCGCGGGCGGCGATCAGCTCGGGGACTTGTACGATGGACGTTTGCTGGGCGTAGCGCAGCCATTCGTCACGGGCGCGTCGCAAGAAGTCGATAACTTGGCTGGGTAGAAGATCCGGAGGGTGGCGAGCCTCGGATAGGGGCGTGTACCTCCATGGCGCCTTGGCCAACTAAAAGAGGCTCGCCACTCGCCACACCTCGCCGCCAGCCTAAGAGCCAACCGCACGGGTGGGGGCGTTCCACTGGTCCCGCGCCTCCCCTTAGCCGGCCGCGAACCGCCCAGCAGGCTGGTTTTGCCCGGGGTTGCGAGTGAAGTGCCAGCAGCCCCAAGCCGGCATGGCCGCCGGCCCCCCTTCTGGGACGGGCTGACGAGCGTGTCCGTTTGGGGATCCCCCACCGGCACACCCCCAGCCGATCGGACATCCCCGACGCCATCTGGCCGCCGTGTGTCCCGTAAGACCCGCCCGATGAGATTCGCGATCAGGGAGCCTCAAACGCTACGGTCCCACGGATGCCCGGCCTGCTGATCGGATACGCGCGCGTCTCGACCGACGAGCAGGACCTCACCGCCCAGCGGGATGCCCTCGGAGCGCTCGGCGTGGACGCCGGCAGGGTCTACGTCGACCACGGACTGACCGGTACCAACCGCGAGCGTCCCGGGCTGCGCCAGGCGATGGCGGCCTGCCGCCACGGCGACACGCTCGTCGTGACGAAGCTCGACCGGCTGGCGCGCTCGCTGCCCGATGCGCGCGACATTGTGAAGGAGCTCACCGAGCGCGAAGTCAAGCTCTCGCTCGCTGGCTCGATTCACGACCCCACCGACCCCGTCGGCCGGCTCCTGTTCAACGTCCTCGCGATGGTCGCCGAATTCGAGTCGGACCTGATCCGGATGCGCACCCGCGAAGGGATGAAGGTCGCCAAGGCCAAAGGCCGGTTACACGGCAAGAAGCCGAAGCTCAGCCCAAGCCAGGAGCAGCACCTCGTGAAGCTCTATCAGACCGGGGAGCACACCAGCAGCCAGCTCGCCGAGCTGTTCAACGTCGCGCGTTCGACCGTCTACCGCGCGATCGAGCGTAACGCCACCGCCAGCCAAACGGCGACCAACGGCTGAAGCTCGAGTTGATGACGACACCGGAGCGCCTGCATAAGCTCGTGGATGAGCTCTCCGAGCAGGAAGCCAAGCAGGCGCTGCAGCTGCTCCTGCGCGACGCGGCGATGATTTCGCGCGCTGGCTCGACTGCTACCCGAAGAGGATGAGGAGATCTCAGAGGAGCAGGCGCCGAGCTGCGCAGCCTGGCGAATCCCTCTCGGCCGGTCACCGTCTTTACCCGGCCCAGCGCCGCAGTCCTGGCGCGTGCCCGCTGGTGTGGGGCCAGTCGCCCGGACTACTTCTCGTAGTGGTAGAGGTAGCGAGCTTGGAGGATCACGAGGTCCTCGTTCATGACCAGGATTGGCCCGCAAGCCCACGACTTTCAGTCGTGGGTCAAGGGCCGCCGTTCCGTCTCGTGCTGGTGAGAGCATCGAGCGGTGAGCGAGTTCCGGTCGTCGAACAAGACGGTGTACTCGGCGAAATACCACCTGATCTGGTGCCCGAAGTGCCGCCGTCGGGTGCTCGTCGGCCGAGTGGCCGGGCGGCTGGAGGCGATCGTGCGCGAGGTGGTCGCCGAGCACGGCGGCGAGGTCCTCGGCCTGGAGGTGATGCCCGATCACGTGCATCACCTCGTCGAGGTGCCGCCGGCGGTGCCGTTGTCCCGCCTGGTGCAGTTGCTGAAGGGTCGCAGCTCGCGGCGGCTGCGCCAGGAGTTCCCCAACCTCCGGCGGTTGCCGGCGTTGTGGTCGCCGTCGTGGTTCGTCTCCACCGTCAGTGGCGCGCCGCTGGACGTCGTCAAACGGCCGCATAGTCCTCCGCGGACATCAGCACCGCGTTGCCGCGCTTGGACGTGATCTCGATCGCTGCGCGATCGTCGTTGACCTTCTCGATGAGCGGGAACAGGGCCCGCCGCGCCTCACTTGCCGTGATTGCCACCACAGCTCCCTTCTTGTACGAGAAATGGTACCAGACAGGATCTCGGCGGCCGAACCCTCAAACACTGAGACTTCTGGGTTCACGGGAACACAGGGAGGTCTCGCTCGTGGGTCGTCGGGCCTGAGTTCGCCGGTTGGAGAGAGCTGGCGGTAGAGCGTCTGGCGGGTGACCCCGAGACTCTGCGCAGAGCTACTTGTCACTTGGTGCCGCGTTCCTTAACGGCACCCCGTGTCCCACTGATCTCACCGGACGAGATCAAGCGCGAGTTCGGGCACCATTTGACGTGACCGACGAGAACTGGGGCTTGACCTCCTCCCGACGCTGAAGCCGTCGGGATTCCCGGATTGGGGCCCCCGGGCTGGCGGCGAGATATTGGGGGTGGCGAGCCTCATTTAGGATTGGCCAACGCGCAATGGAGGTGCGCCCCTATCCGAGGCTCGCCACCCACCGAACTACTACCCAGCCAAGACATCGACTCCTTGCGACGCATCTTGACGAATGCGCGGCGCTACCCCGAACAAACGTCTATCCCCGCAAAACGGCCCAGTGCTCGGGTCCATGTCGCCAGCCGCAAAGTAGCGTCTACTAATCGTCGCCGGAACGCCAGCTCAGGCGGCTTTCGCTTCGCCGAGTGTCAGGCCCACGGTCGCGATTGGGGTTCATGTCGATGTGGAACGGGCCGTAGGGTGCCTTGCTTGTTAATAGTAGACGCCGATTTCCGCCGCTGTGATGCCACCACGGCTGGATTAGTAGACGATCCACCTGCCGTAGCCGTCCTCTAATGGGTCTTAGAAGACGCTACCTTGCGGCTGGCGACATGCCCCAAATTCAGTGAGTTCGGCGTGAGTGTCCGCGAACAAACGTTAAGTTCACGCCGAATCTAGGCGTAAACGACGTAAACGAACGCCCCCTCGGAGCCGTCCTCCGGAGCCGTTATGTTCACCCTGTCGCCGATGTCAACGACGTAAGCCTGGGTTAGGATCCGACGGCCGGACAGCACGCGCGCCCGCCCCCCGCCGCCCCGGTCCGCTCGTCGCTTACATGGCAGCGACAGCAATCGCCAACGCTGGCGGGCCGTTTACACCACGGGGTGAACATAAAGGGCATTCTGAGACACCGACGAGCTGGTCAAGAAGTTAGCGTGACTTTTCGTTCCGTTGTTCCCCACGGGCCGACGCGATGCCGGAGAGCGTCGCGCGCAGCGACTGGCGGGCGGCGGCGATGATGTCCGGGCGCAACTCGCCGGGTGTGATGGCCATCAGCGGCCGGGCGAACTGCGCCCAGTCGCGGTCGGTGAACCGTGCGGCAATCCGCGCCGGGTCATCGCCGAACGCCGCACGGACCTCGTCGTCCAGATGCCCGTCTTCGCAGAGCAGGAGCGCGATGCAGGCCTCGCCGTCGCCGCGTCGCATGTCCGAGATGATGGTCGTGATCGCCGCGGCGCGCGGGATGCGCTGCATGCCGACAATCACGTCCCGCGGGCTATCCCGGCGCTCGATGCCTTCCGTGAACGCGTTCGACAGCCGTTTGTGAATCAGCTTGCGCGCGTCCTCACCCCGGTTCTGCCAGCTGGTGCATGCGGCCATGACCTGCCGGAAGCGGCCGACCTCATCTTCGATACGGTGGCTGAGTGCGAGGCGAATCGCCGTCTCGCGCGCGCGCTCGTACGCTGCCCACTCGTTCGTCAGCCGCGCGAGCTTCGCCAGCGCCATCTGCTCGGCTAGCACGTCTACGGGCAGTCGCTCGGCCGGAGGCGCGCCTTGCGGTCCCTGCGCGTCCTCGCGCGTCCGTCTGTCGGTGTCGCGGCGGGCCATCGCCTACCGGCAGCTCGGCGCCGTCGTCAGGACTGTTTGCGTGTTTGCCACATCCCCATCATGGGCCGTGAGCCGGACTGGACGCCTGCTTTTGGGCTTGTGTAGCGACGCGAGCGGTTCCAGCCGCGCCCCGAGCAGGCCCGCGGCGAGCACCGAGGGCGGCGGGCAGGTCGCGCCTAGAACTCCCTCCCCGTGGCCGTCGTCGACGTTTTCAGTGCCTGAGGCGCGGTGACCCTTCGCGCACCTTGCGGCGGTGCCGGTACAGCTTGTCGAGCAGCTCATCATTGTCTCTACGTATCGGCACGCCCACAGCCTAAGCCCACTGGCGGACCGGCATCTCAACTCAAGCCAGGCCCGCTGCGGCAAACCGCCGATTCGCGTTCCGGTCAGCCATCGCATTGGAGTCGACCACGTACCCCTCTTACCGGGCTAGCGCCCAGGGGTCAGGCTGCGAGCGTTGCCAGCAGCTTGACCAGGCGTGTTGTCGTCAGCCATCGTGCGGGCGGCACCCCTCGGTCGTTCATGCCGCGGCCGCCGCTCGACCGGCGCGCGCCTGCTCGACGATCACGCTCAGTCGTTCGACCCGCATCCTTACGCCCGCTGCCGCGCCCGCCCGCGCTACACGGTCGGCCATCGCATCGCTATCCACGACGTACATCAGGCCTGTGGCGTGCCCTGAGCTGATCCACCGGCGGTAGTGGCTCATGATCGCTTTGCGCCGCGCATCGGACTTGCGGGACAGTTCGACCTCGACAGGCACCCGGCCGGCTACCCGTACCCCTTCCCCCGCCGCCGCCGGAGGCATCACAACCAGGTCCGGTCGGTGCGTGACGCGGTGCGAGCGGCTGCGATCCGACCACACGACGACGCCCGACCACCGACTGCGTCGAGCAGCTGCTGCTGCCCGAGCCAGTCCCGGCCGCGGACCGTCAACCAGGCGGCAACCCAGCCGCAGGCGTGCCAGTGCGCCGTCAGCGTCGCGCTCGGCTTCTCGCCGGCGGGGGCGACCACGCCGGACCGTGTCACGCCGGGCCTCGTTGCCCACAGCAACGGGCCGTCGCCGAACGTCGTCCGGCACCGTGACAGCCAGCCCTCGCGCTGCAGCCGCGCGCAATGGGACTGCGCTGTCCGCACGCTCCAGCCCATCGCCGCCGCCCACGCCTGCAGCGACGTAGGCCCCACCCGCGCCAACCAGGCCAGCCCCTGCACGCTCGATGGCCCGGCATTGAGCACCCGCCCGCTCACTGCCCGCCCCCGAGAGGACGCCACCGGTCTGGATGGCGACCATCCGATGCCGTTAGGTGACTTTGACTTTGACTTTGACTTGAACCCTGCTGTCTCTGACTGGCTCCCCGCCCGCATCATTTCCAACCCGGTCAGGGAGTCCACCCGCCGTCCGCACGAACCGCAACCAAGGCCCTAGATCATGAACGCCAATGATCACCCCCGATGATTTTCGTAGTGCGGGGGTCGTCATTGGCGTTCGTGATCCAAAAAGGGCCGATTTGCAGGCTCGTGCGGACGGCGGGTGGACTGGGGATGCGAGCACTAAGAGGCGCACTATTGCGAGCACTCGGGGGAGGCTATCGGGGCAGCCGGCGCGTTCAGCCAGCGGTCCTCATAGGCCCAGCCAGCGCGGACCGTGCCCGCGGAGAGCGGGGCCTGGCCGGCGAGGAGCCGCCGGTCGCGGTCGGCGAGGCGGCGGGCCTTGCGGTCGGCGCCGGGGCTTGGATACGGCAAGGGCACGAGCTCGGCGGCGGGGCGCAGCCAGGCGCGCTCGGGCAGCCGCCGGTTGACGTCGCCGGCGGCCCGGGCGGCGGCCGTGGCGCGCTGGCGGGCGCGCGCGGCGGCCTGCTGCGTCCAGTCGTCGAGGTTCTGCGTCCGGGCGTGCGCGGCGAGCTGCTTCGTGAACCGGTCGAATGCCTTGAGGTCGTAGGCGAGGCAGCGCGGCTGGCTGCCGGGCTCGGGGTGGCGGCGGCGGCACAGGCCGATGAGCGCGCCGACGCCGCTCGCGGGCCAGCCTGCCGGCCTGTGTTCGGCGTGGCGTTCGTAGCGGCGGATGGCACGCTGCAGCCGGTCACCATGCCGCGCCGGCTGCCACATGGCGAGCCTGGAGGCTGCGCCGGCGGCGGCGTACTCCGCGCCCCATGCGATCGTCGCCCAGGCCTCGGTGAGCCGCCAGGTGGGGCAGGCATGGCCGGCCGGCCAGTTGTCCTCGAGGTCGAGGGCGCGACGGTCGACGGCCTCGACGAGCGCCGCCTGGTCGACGCTCGGCCGCTCGCGCCACCGCCTGATCGCTTCATTGGCGATCGCCCATGTCTCAGCGTCGAGGTCGCGCCGGCCGCCAGCGTTCCGATTTCTCGAGCTGGTTTGAGGCTCGACCGGGCTGGTGGCGGCATGCGACACCGGCGGCTCACCATGCTTCGGTGCCTTGTCGTTCGTCGTGTGGTCGACGTCGCTTGCGGCGCCCGTGATCGCGTCGCGTGGGCGCGCGTAAACGTACTCTCGGTCGGTTTCATGTCTCGGATTGCTCCTTGGAGCAATCCGAGACGTAGTCTCGGCCCCGAAGGGTTGGCTCACATGTTGCGCAACCGTACCGTTACTGGTTGCGCCGTCAAACGACCCCAGGATGGTCGCGCGGACCCGCAGCCGCTCGCCGTGCGCGGCGACCGCGCGCCGCCGCGCGGCGGCGCGCGCGCGGCGCTGCGAGCGGTTGAGTCGTGCTCTGCGGAGGATCGCTGTGAGGTTGCGCCGGCGGCCTCTGCGGTCGCGCTGGCGCTCTCTGTGCGCCCATCCGCGGCGTCGTCGAATCGCGGCCTGCAGCAGCTCGGCGGGCAGCTCGGGCATAGCGTGCAGTTCGATGATCGTGCGCCACCAGAACCCCTGGTCGTCCTGCTGGGGCGTGTGCGAGACGAGGCCGGCATCCTGGAGCCAGTCGAGCCAGCGGCGGACGCTCGCGCGGTGCTGGCGCACGAGCTGGTCACGCGCCCCCTGCCAGCCCATGACGCCGGCAAGACCGGCGACGAGCTGCGCCAGCGAACAGGCGTAGCGCGCTGACCCGTCTTTGCCGGCCCATTTCTCGCCGCGGGCGCGGCGCCACAGGTAGGCGAGCGTGGCGATCGCCGACGCCTCGATCCTGGCGTCCCATTCCTGCGCGCGGCCGCGCTGCTCGCGCGCCTGCTTGACCGCGGCGAGGATCTCGACGCCTGTGGGCTCCGTGGGCAGGCTGGCGGCGTGGCGGTATCCGCGCCTGGTGGGCGACCGGGGCCCGCGCAGTCGGCGGGCTGGTGTGGCAGCGAGTGCCATCGCCGCCGCCGGCCCTTACGGGTGGCGGCTCGCGGCGGCACTCGCGCCTGCAAGGTCGGCGCCGCTGGTGGTTCCGTCCGGACGGCGCTGATACGCTGTGCCCCGAGCTTTGCACTCGGGTTTCGGGCGCGCCCCTCTGGCGCTATCGGGGACCGGCCTTCTTTCACCTTGACCGAGCTGGCCCGCTCGGTCTCGGTCTTTAAGGGCCGCTGCAGGGGGTCTTGTCAGGTCATATTGGGTCGATAGTCAACCGGCACGGTCGGACGCTCTCGTGTCGCCCATGCAACGCTCGGGGGTGAGGACGGTGAAACGGCGGCACCAAAGGGGGGAAGGGAGCGAGCCGAGCCGCGACCGCCCGGGCCGACACCGGTATCTGGCCGCATCGTGCTCTGACAGGCTCAGAGTCCCGCGCCGATCGTCCGGATAGCAGGCGGCACATCCGTGTGCCTTGATCAACGGCGCTGCGCACTGACCTCGACGAGCTGTAGCTGTCGCTGGGGGCCTTCGGCGACGTATCTGCTCCACGCCATGCCCACGGCACCGCTGCCGGGGTAGAGGTCGACGAGCTCGTCACCGGCGCAGGCGCCGAGCTGCTCGAACATCCAGACGGCGAACTGCGGCGGCTTCATGCCAACGAGCGCGCGGGGATAGGCGCGCTGTAGGGGTCGGGAATAGATGAGCAATGCGCAACATAAATGAGCACTGCGTGAGCAATCGGTACGGGGTATTTGAGCAATCCGGATCGAAGAAGCCGATCGTCCCGTTCTACGGGCCCGTCTGCGGGGGCGACCGCCTGGGGTGTGTGTGCGGCACCGAGCGGGAGCGCGAGGGATTGTCCATCTATCCCCGACCGCACCCGATTGCCGAGCCCCCGATTGCTCATCTATCCCCCGGCCGAGTGTCCATCTTCGTTCGATTCCTACACGCGCGCGGTAGCGGCCGCGGTAGTCGAGCACGTCCGTTACGTGTCCGCGGCCGCACTCCGCGACGTGTCGCTCCAGGTCCTCAGCGACGTGTCGCGGGCGGCCGCCGGCGACGATTAGCGGCTCCCATGCCCGCGCCGGCCAGCGTCCCTTTGAGACCCGTGCGGCGCGAACCCACGCGCACACCCGCACGCCGGCCGGGCAGAGCGGCAAGACGTCGCGTAACGCCGGCGACGATGTGCTGAGCGCCCAGCCGTCCGGATAGTGATAGTCGGTGATCAGGCGGCCGATGAGCTGCTCGTGGTCGACCTCCTCACACTCCGGGTAGAGGCGCGCGTTGCCGGGGTAGGGCGGGTCGGCGTAGGCGAAGCACATCGGGCAAGACGTCGCCTCGAGGCCTGCGCGACGGTTGCCGAACCGCCACGACGCTTGGCGGCACCGCTTGCTGCAGTACACCGCGTCACGGCGAGCGGTTGCGGGGATCGGGCCGTGACACCAGCCACATCCGTCGCACACGACGTCGAGCGACGCGTCGCCCGGGCCCACCGGCGACACCTAGCCCTCGCCCCTCGATCCGTCGTCTGGGCCCCAGCGAGACGGCACGGTCAGGGCGCGCCCCTGGTTGCGCCGTTCACTGGCTGCCATCGACCCACGCCTGCATCTGCTCGTCGCTCCAGATTGCACCCGGCTCGCCGGCGGTTGAGAGGTCACCGTCCGGGTCGCTCGTCATCGAGCAATGACCGCCAATTCTCACCGCTGGCAGCGCCTTGGCCTGAGCGTGCCCCGTGCCCCATGCCTATAGAAGGGGCACGGGGCACGGTCGCATCAGCGTGCCCCGGGGCACGGTGGGGCACGGCCGGGGCACGGGGCACGGTGGCCGGATCGTGCTCCTCGCGGTACTCCCTGACGGACCGGTGCGCGTCCGAACGGCCGTCGCGGATGACCTCGACGAACCCCTCGCAGACGAGTAGCTCGAGCGCGAGGTCGATAACGCTGTTCTTGCCGCGTACGGTCTCTCGGATCGCCCGCTTGGACAGGCCGGGCGATCCCTCCAGCGCGACAGAGACGCGCTCCATGAGCCCGGTCGGCCGGAATGGCCGCGCGCCGTCGTCGCCGTCGTCCTGCGCTGGGACAGGCGCGCTGTAGGTGTCGGCGCCGACGTGCAAGTGGAGCTCCTGCGGCAGGCTCGCGAACCGGTTGCGGCGCAGCAGCATCCGCAGATGCCCGGCGCGGTCGCGATCGAACGCGGCGCCGCGCTTGAGCAGGTAGACGACCTCGTTGAGATCCTCCTTGCTCGAGCTGCCCCTTGCGCGCTCCTGGTCGTGGCCGGTGTTGTCGAGCACCATCGTCGTAATGCCGGCGCGAGCGAGCGGGATCAGTAGGCCGGTGACGAACCGGCTGTAGTCGTCGGCCTTATCCTCGCCGAGGCCGACCGACGACAGCATCAAGCGCGAGCTGTCGAAGATGACCAGCTGGCAGTCGCGTAACGCGTCGGCCCACTCGCCGGCGATCCACGCCAGTGACAGCGTCGGCCAGGCGTGATAGCGCAGTCTCGCTTGACACGCGTCGGCGGCCGTCCCGTCCGGGTCTCGCGCGTTGAGGATGTCTTGCAGGCGCCGCGCGTACTCGTCGGCGCCGTTCTCCACGTCAAGGATCGCGACGGTGCCGCCGGCCTCGACGATCGCGACGGAGATCACGGCGGCGGCGAGGCTCTTGCCCGTGCCGGCCGGTGCGGGCACAAGATACCGCTTGCCTTGCAGCAGCCACGGCGCGCAGCCGGGGACGAACGCGGGCTCGGGGATGCCCTCGCAGATCGCGGCGATCAAGTCGACGCGGCTTGCCTCTAGCGCCGCCGCCGGCGCCGTCATATCCCGGGGGGCGTGAAGGTCGACGATCCGGTCTGTCGTCACGCGCAGTTCCTCTCTCTCCTTACAGCGGCGAAGTGGAAGGCGATCTCGAGCTCGTTGCGACGGATGTGGCTGTCGTGCAGCCGGTCGAGGGCGGCTAGGACGTCTTGCGCCTCGAACCACTCGCCGTGATGCAGCTTCAGCGGGACAGGCGACATGGATCGCAGCTCGCGCAAGCGCTTGCCGACGTCGACCGCTTGGCCGATCTTCACCTTTCCGCCGCCCAGCACGAAGTAGATGCCGGGCCCGCCGATGGGTTTCGTGATCCGCGCCGGTCCGCGCCAGCGCGCTAGGTCGGCCCGGTTGTTCGCGATCACCGCCCCAACCCCAGCCCGCTGCGGCGATGTTGTCGCTGACGGCCGAGCCCGTCGTCGAGATCCCGATTGAGAACTTTCCGCTCAAGATCTTGAGCGAGAACTTTTCGATCGAGATCGCGGCCGCGATCGACGAGCTGCTCGCCGAGCTCGTAGCGGACCTTCACGAACTCGCGGCCCGTCAGCCGGTCCACGCCTCGCAGCCGCGCGACAAGCGTGTAGACGTCGCCGGCGGCGCCGCAGCCCGTGGCGAAGCATCGCCAGCCGCGGGCCGGATCCTCGAAGGCCCTGAGCGACGGTGTGCGCTCCTCTCCGCCGCGATGGAACGGGCACTGGACGTACCCCTCGCGATTGATCTCGCGGCCCGTCAGGATCGGCACGTACTCGCTCGCGGGGATTGTCCGCAGCGGGTCGCCGTCGCGCCCGGGCCCGGGCGACATGTCGCGAAGCGCGGCCGCGCTTCGTGCGACGCGTCGCTCCCGCTCGAGGTCGACGATCGACGACGGTAACGGCGCGATCAGGCGGGGCAGGAACGCGCCGTCGCCAGGCCACCGGTATGGGCGGCCGGTGTCGGGATGAACGCTCGGCGGCGCGACGACCTGGTGACCGTTCGCCTTGATCTCGAGGCCGGGCGCCGGCTCGAAGCTGCGCAGATCCTTCGGACCGCGGTAGTAGGCGTGGATGCCGCCGCCGCCCGTCAGGCTGGTGAGGGTCGCGGGTAGCGGCCCGTGGCGCTGCTGCAGCGCCTGGAGAGCCTCACGGCCGCCGTGGCGCGGGTCGACGTCGACGACGACCAGGCCGTTACCGCAGCGGATCCCGACGTTGCTGTCGGGTCGCTCTCGCCACCAGGCCTGGACGGTCTCCCGAGTGGCTGTCCAGTGCGGCCAGTCCTCGTGGACGGGGCGCTTGCCGCGCTCGATCAGCGGGATCGTGCGGGGGAGCATGTCGAGTGCTGCTTGGAGCAGCTGCTCGCGGCGGATGTCGCGTTCGTCTCCGCGACCGGCTACGCTTCTCATCGCTTCGTCTTCCTTCTGCGGCGGCACACCGCGTCGGATCCTGGGATTTCAAACGCCGTTCGGGTTGGTAGCCCGGGCGGCGTTTCTCGTTCTTACGGCAGCATCACCGGCGGATTCTCGTGATCGACTCGGACGCCGCCGCCGAACGCGTCGCGCCGTGGTTGGTTGTTTGACCATCAGTGGTGGTTCGGCCCCGCGCCGGCGCCGAGCGCGTTTAGCCAGGCGCGCATGTTCTCGCCGGCGGGCGTGAACTCGCCCTCGACGTAGCCGGTCGTGCCCTGCGCCAAGGTCTGACACGGCACCGGCGTCGCCCACCCGTACTCGATGCCGGTGCCTGAGGGCGCGTAGTCGGCGATCGTCTGTCCCTGCTGCAGGACCGCGCCGGAGACCGCGAGGTTGGTGATCTGCTCGGCGACGTACTGATACTGGCCGGCATCCGAGCCCGATAAGAGTTGCCAGCTGATGAACGGCTGCCCCAGATACCACGATGGGCACGGGCCGAGGATCTTCACTTCGCCGGGCGCGAGGATCGGCGCGCCGACCGGCAGCGTCGCGTCGACGCCCATGTCGGTCCGCTCCCACACGTTGACGAACCGCAACGGGTCGATGTACCCGCCGGCGCTCACAGGCTCGCCCGCCGGCGCCGCGCATGGCACCGCGGCGATCGGGTCGGATACGGGCACGGTCGTGGATCCGCCGGCGGCCTGCAGGGCGAGCGTGGCGTAGGCGATCCGGTTGCCCATCTTCGGGTCGCCGGCGGCCTCGTAGTTGGTCTCGAACTCGATCGCCGCATCAGCCGGCGACGTCGCCGCATCCATCTCCTGCGCCAGCCCGTAGTAGGCGGTCTGCAGGTCGTTGGCGAGATAGGCGAGCTGGCCTTGCGCGCTCGCGGGGTTCATGCCGTGGCTGGTGACCCACGTGACCATCTCCGTGTAGCGCGGGCCACCCGGGCTGTTGATCCACTGCGCGAGCCCGCCGCCCGGATCCGCGGGATTCAGGCTGCTCTCTTGCTGCAGATTGCCTTCCACTCCCGCCGCGGCGACGGCGGTCATCGGCACGCTGCCCTGCAGGTAGGTGACGACGCTGGCGGGCGTGAGCGACCCGGACGCGGGTGCTCCTACAGACCCGCAGCCCGACTGGCCGCCGCCGGCGAACAGCGCCGCGAGCACGATCACGCTGCCGGCGAGCGCGACGACCACGGCCGTACTGCGCACGATGAGCCTCACCGCGCGCCGCCGTCGAGGTCAAACGCCATCTGGCCGTGCGCGCGGCGCTCGCGGAGGCAGCCGGTGCACGTGTGCTCGTCGGCGCCGGTTTGCTGCCAGCGGTCGGCGGCGTACGGCAGCTCTGTGCGACACGTGTCGCACCGAATCCACCAGGGGCGTGGCCAGCCGCCGCTTTGGCCGCGGCCGGCCTCGCGCGCCTCACCGCACAGGAACGTCACCGCACACCGCCGTTCGAGTCACTCTTCGGCGACTTTCCGTGACCGCGTCGCACGCTTGTGGCGGCGGCGGACGGGAGTGTGACTCGGCGGCTCACGCGACCAGCTCCGCGGGCACGAGGTTGCGCAGCTGCTTGTCCAGGTAGTAGCGGCGCAGGTCCACCCACATCGGCGGAGTGCGGCCGTAGATCAGCAGCGCCGTCGCCTCCTTCGCGGTCCGTAGCTCGTGCGACGGCACGAGCGGCTCCAACTGCTCGCGGATCGACACCGACCGCTTACCCGTCGCCAGCAGGCCGGACTCCGCGTGCCTCGACCGTTCCTGCACCCGCTGCTTGCCCGTCACCTTGTCGACGTACTCCAACGACGCGGGATCGTTGAGGCCGGCGCATAGCAGCTTCGCGGCGTGGTTGGCGAGGATCGTCTCCGCCTTCGCCTTGCCGTAACGCAGCTCGAGCTGGCTGACGTTCTGCACAACCGTCAGGAGTTGCACGCCGCGTGACGCGCCCGCCGACGCGTACCTGTCCAGTGCAGCGACCGGCGCCGTGTTCGCAACCTCGTCGAGGCCAACGAGCAGCGCCCGCTCCAGGCGGCCGGTCTTGCGGCGCTCCGCCGCCTCGAGCGCACCGCCGACCAGGTGCGCGACCAGAGCGCCGAACAGCGGCGCGAGCACATCCTGCTCCTCCTCGGTGCCGACGACATACAGCGTGTTACGGCCGTCGCCGCCGAGCAGCCACTCGACGGTAATGTCACCCACGCTCGTGGTGTGCGCCACGCTCGGGTCCTGCCACGCCGCGAGTGACTGCGCGAGCGTGTTCAGGACCGACATGCGGTACTCGTCGTGAGACTTGTCGACAAGCGTGATGTTGTCGATCGCCTCCTGAAACCCCTCGACCTTCGACGCGCGCAGCAGCTGCTCGGGCTCGGCGAACTGCCCGGCGCCGTGCCGTTTGATCCAGGCGAGCACGTCACCCATCGTCTTGTTTCGGCCGTGGTAAGCGGCCAGCAGCAGCGGGCCGAGCAGCTCGCCGCTACGGCCGCGGAAATGCCGGTCGTTCTCGCTGCTGATGCCGGACGGTTCGACGCCGACCTGCACGAGTGCGGCCGCAACCCGGCGTGCGAGCCGCCATGTGCCGCCGGTCGCGTGGATCGGCGACCAGACGCCGCGCTCGTCCGCCAGCACGACGTCGGCATACGCGGACGCCGGGTCAAACACCTTTACCTCGCCGACCTTCCGGCGTTGCTTGATCGTGGCGCGCAGAACGTCGCCCTTCGATGACACGCTGACCTCCGGCCCGTCCCATTCGAGGACGTTCGGGATCATCAGCCCCGACGTCTTGTACGCGTGCTGCGTCAGGCCGGCGATCAGGCAGCTCGACCGCTCCTCAGTCGCGATCAGGTGGCCCTGGTGGCGGCCGAGGATGATCCGGCCCGGCGCAGGCCTGGCCGGGCGGACGTGCAGGCCGCGCACGTCACCGCGGCCCGCGAGCTTGGCGCCGCCCTTCCGGTCGCCCTTGCCCACGCTGCCGCCGGTGACATGCTCGAAGATCAGGAACGCCACCAGGGCGCCGCCGACCAGCACCAGGAACAGGATGTGCTGCGCGTTCATCCGACTGTCCTCCTCACCCGACGCTCGCCCATCGCGGCGTCGGTGTTGATTGCATCCCATTCGGCGGCGGCGACCTGGTGCGCGACGCGGAAGCCGCGCTCGCCGACGCGCCACAACGCCTCGCCCTGCCCGAGGGTGGGCAGCAGCTCCCGCTCGGTGCTCGTCAGCATCAGCGTCCGGGCGGTCGTCTGAACCTCGCTCGGGTCCTGCCGATAGATCACGCGCGTCGCGCACTCCGCGGCGAGGCCCTCCGCGAGATGCTGCTGGCGGGACCCGTCATCGCCGGTCGCGGACAGGTCGCTGAGCCGGTGCAAGACGATCACGTAGCTGACGCCCGAATCGCGCGACAGCTTCAACGATGAGTTGTAGTACTCGGCGGCGCCGGCGACCGCCAACGGCCGCCACGACTCGTCGTTGAGCCGGATCGTCTTCGCCGCCTCCACGCCCGCCCGCTCCTTCTCCTCGTGGCGCTGCGCATCCAGGAACGCGGTGCACGAGATCAGCGCGACCGCCAGTGCGACGTTCTGATCGGCGCCGTGCGCGTGCTTCGCGATCGACGACAGGTCGATGCTGATCGCCGGATTCGTCCAGTCGACCGTGCGGCTCGTCGGCTGATCGAACAGGCCCGCCAACGGGCCCGTCGACAGGTCGCGCAGCGCGTAGCCGACCTCGCGCAACTCGTGCTGCGCGCGCCGCGGCGACAACTGCAGCTCGGCCAGCATGTGAGCGCCCGGGTTGCGGAGCTGCTCGACGACGTCGGGGATCACGACCTCACGTTCCGAGTGCTCCACGTCCGCGGCCGTCAACGCGGCCGTCAGGCCGAGGCGCTCCCCAGGCGCAAGCTCGCGGCCGAGCAGCGACCGTGCGACGGCGCGAAGGAGGCTCTCGCGGCTAGCGCGCGACCCGATCCGTTCGATCGGGTTCACGCCGCACCCCGGCCTGACCCGGAATGCGACGCCGCCCATCGCGGCCATCAGCGGCGCGTACTCGCCCTTGCCGTCGAGGACCTCGATCCGGCGGCCGAACACGCGATGTCTCAGCGCGAGCGTCTTGCACAGCGCGCTCTTGCCGTAGTCCTTCAGGCCGAGGACGAGCATGTTCGGGTCGTGCAGGATCCCGAGCCGGTACAGCTCCCACGGGTCCAGCGCGAAGCTGCCGCCGTACACGTTCACGCCGATCAGCACACCCAACGCGCCGAGGCTCGCCTGCGCCATGAACGGGTAGGCGGCCATCACGTGAGCCGTAGTCGCGACATGACCGCGGCGGCCGCCGACGAGCAACCGGCCGAACAGTGCCGATGGGGCGGCCATCAGATCAGCCCCCTGCACAGGCCCGGGATCGTGAACGTGAGCGCCTCCATCTGCTCGCCGTGCATCCGCTCCAGCCGCAGTCCGCTGGCGAGAGCGATTCCCTGCACGCGCTCGAACGCCGCATCCAGCTCCGTCACCCCAGCTTCCTCGGGGACGCTGACGGTGACGTAGCCGCTGAAGCGCACGAGCGCATGGCCGACGGCGAGCTCGCGCTCCGCACCGCCGACCGCGCCCTCCCGCACCCGGTCTCGCTCCGTCGTCCTGCGGCCAACGCGGCGACGCAGCCACGAGTTAGCCGTAGCCTCCTCCGACGCGCGCTCAGCCCTTCTCGTCGCCTTCCGCGGGCCGAGGACCTCCATCACCATCGCGACCGTCCGCGTCTCCGCCGAGCGCATCAGCAGCGGCTCGAGGAACGTCGCACGGACGTCCTGCCTCGGCCATTCCAACAGGTGGCCGGTCGCGTGCAGGCTGCCGTCCGCCCGCACATAGGACCAGTGAACATCCCTCGCTCTCGGTCCGACAGACTCGGCCGGGATGCCCGGCTCGTCGGACTCGGGGCGCGCCGGCGTCCGCTCACGCTCCAGGCGCGTGTGCGGGTCGAGCGCGTTGCGGATCACGCCGGCGAGCGCGCGGGCGGAAGGGACCGACGCTTGCCGGCCTCCGACCGCGGCCGGCGCGCCAAGCACGCCGATCCTGCCGAGCTCGCCCGCGAGCTTGACCGCCTGCTCGCCGATCAGCGCAAGCGCGCCGTCCTGGCCGCCGCCGAGCTGCTTGATCGACCGTGCCGCCGCCGGGCGACGCGCGTCGACCTGCACGCTCACGAGCATCTCGTGATCCCCCTGGCCGCCGCGATGATGCGCGAGCAGCTGCCGCATCCCCTGCAGGCCGACGTCATCGGGCTGAATGTCAGGGCGGACGTGCTCGCGCGCGTACGCCTGCAACTCGCCGGCGCTGGCGGGCAGCGTCCGCTCATACCAGGCGATCCGGCGGACCGGACTTGAGTCCTGCGCGAAGCTGGCGAGCAGGCC
>JBEKRJ010000001.1:0-42643 GCA_049518835.1 Solirubrobacteraceae bacterium | reverse complement strand
GCCGGGTCGGGGGTCGTGTTGCGCATTAGCCGGCGCACGACGCTGTCGCTGCGGGCGCTGGCGCTCGCGTACCTGACGCTGCTGCTGCTGTTGCCGCTGGCGGTCGTGTTTGCGCGCACGTTCGAGCACGGACTCGGGGTCGCGTGGGGCTGGATGACGACGCCCGCGGCGGTCAGCGCGTTCTGGCTGACGGTGCTCGTGGCCGTGATCGCGGTGCCGCTGAACACGATCTTCGGCGTCGGCGCCGCGCTCGTGCTCGTGCGCGGCCAGGGGCGCGGCCGTCGCGTCCTCGACGCGTTCCTGGACCTCCCGTTCCTCGTCTCGCCGGTGATCGTCGGGCTCGCGTTGCTGCTGGTCTACGGCCAGGGCGGCTGGTTTGGAAGCTGGTTTGTCGACCACGGGATCCGGATCATCTACGCCGTCCCCGGGATCGTGCTCGCGACGATCTTCGTCTCGCTGCCGTTCGTCGTGCGTGAGGTCGCGCCGGTGCTGATCGAGGTCGGCGACTCCCAGGAGCAGGCCGCCGCGACGCTCGGCGCGTCGGGCTGGCAGACGTTCTGGCGCGTGACGCTGCCGTCGATTCGGTGGGGCGTCGCGTACGGCGTCGTGCTGACCACGGCCCGCGCGCTGGGGGAGATCGGTGCCGTCTTGGTCGTTTCCTCGAACGTCGCCGGCTCGACCCTGACGCTGCCCCTGCTGGTCTATCAGCGCAGCTCGCAGATCGGCTCGCAGTCGATCACCAGCGCGTACGCGGCCGCGACCGAGCTGGCGGTGATGTCGCTCGTGGTGCTGCTCGTGATGACGTTACTCGGACCAAGGAGACGCGAACGCCAATGAGAATCGACGTCCAAGGCGTGTCCAAGCGCTTCGGCGACTTCACCGCGCTCGAGGGTGTGTCGCTGGTCGTCCCGGAAGGGTCGCTCACAGCCCTGCTGGGGCCGAGCGGCTCGGGCAAGTCGACCTTGCTGCGGATCATCGCCGGCCTCGAGACGCCCGACACCGGCTCGATCATGATCGCCGGCAAGGACGTGACTGCGGCCAGCGTGCAGGAGCGCTGCATCGGCTTCGTGTTCCAGCACTACGCCGCGTTCGCGCACATGACCGTGCGCGAGAACGTCGCGTTCGGGTTGCGGATCCGCAAGCGGCCGAAGGCCGAGATCCGCGAGCGCGTCGACGAGCTGCTGGCCCTTGTCGGCCTCACCAAGTGGTCCGGCCAGCGGCCCGATCAGCTGTCGGGCGGCCAGCGCCAGCGGATGGCGCTGGCGCGCGCCCTGGCTGTGCATCCGCGCGTGCTGCTGCTCGACGAGCCGTTCGGCGCGCTGGATGCGAACGTGCGCGCCGAGCTGCGGCGCTGGTTGCGGCGACTGCACGACGAGCAGCACGTGACGACTGTGCTGGTCACCCATGACCAGGAGGAGGCGATGGAGGTCGCCGACACGATCGCGGTCATGAACACAGCCCGGGTCGAGCAGGTCGGGGCGCCGCTGGAGGTCTACGACAAGCCCGCGAGCGAGTTCGTGATGGGGTTCCTCGGCCCTGTCAGCCAGATCGACGGCCGTCTCGTGCGCCCGCACGACGTGATGGTGTCCCTCGCCCCGGATCCGGAGGCGATCGAGGCGATGGTGTCACGCGTCGTGCACCTCGGATTCGAGGTGCGGATCGAGCTCGAGCTGCCGGACGGGACGCTCGCGCGGGCTCAGCTGACCAGAGCGCAGACCGACGAGCTCGAGCTCGAGCACGGCGACGTCGTGTACGTCAAGTCGCCGGCGGCCCCCCTGGCGCTCACCGCGTGACCCACGCCTCCGGGTCCTCGGCGAGCTTGTCGATATCGCTGGGCAGCTTCCCCGCGGCGATGTCGGCGACCGTCACGCGCTCGGCGACCTTGCGCAGGTTCGCGCGCACGGCGATCCACACGCGCAGCAGCGCCTCGGCCGGGCCGGGGTAGGAGGCCTCCTCGGGTGGCCCCCCGCGGACGCTCGCGAGCGGGCCCTCGACCGCGCGGATGATGTCGGCGACGCTCACCTGATCGGAGGGCTTGGCGAGCCTGAAGCCGCCCTCGGCGCCCCGGTGGCTGCGCACGATGCCGGCGTGGCGCAGCTCACCGAGGATGTTCTCGAGGAAGTTGAGCGGGATCCCCTGGGCGGTGGCGATCCGTTCTGCCTTGACCGGCTTGTCGTCGGTCGACGCCGCCAGCTCGACCGCGGCGCGGACCGCATAATCGGCCTTCGCGGAGATCCGCATTCGGGGGCCTAAGCGGCCGCTGGCTCGAGCCCGTACGCCGCCGCGAGCTCGGGGTCCTTGTGCGCGAGCATCTCGGCCAGCGAGACCATCACCTTGCACTGCTTCCAGCTCGCGTCGTCCTGCATCTTGCCGTCGATCATGTGCACGCCGCGGCCGTCGGGGATCGCCTCGAGCACCTTCTTGGCGAACGCCACCTCATCGGGATCGGGGCTGAACACGCGCTTGGCGATCGCCAGCTGGGCCGGGTGCAGCGACCACGCGCCGACGCAGCCGAGCAGGAATGCCGCGCGGAACTGCGCCTCGCAGCCCTCGGAGTCGCGGATGTCTCCGAACGGGCCGTAGAACGGCAGGATCCCGGCCGACGTACACGCGTCGACCATCCGGGCGATCGAGTAATGCCACAGGTCCTGCTGGGCGCCCACCCGCGGCGCCGCGGGGTCGTCGGGATCGGGGTCCCCGATCACGCGGTAGCCGGGGTGACCGCCGCCGATCCGCGTCGTCTTCATCCGCCGCGACGCGGCGAGATCCGCGGGGCCGAGGCTCATCCCCTGCATCCGCGGGCTGGCGGTCGCGATCTCCTCGAGGTTGACGACCCCGAGGCTCGTCTCGAGGATCGCGTGCACGAGGATCGGCCGCTCGAGTCCCGCCTTCGCCTCGAGTTGCGCCAGCAGCCGGTCGACGTAGTGGATGTCCCACGCTCCCTCGACCTTCGGCACCATCACGACATCGAGCTTGTCGCCGATCTCGCGGACGAGCGTCGTCAGGTCGTCCAGCACCCACGGCGACTCGAGCGCGTTGACTCGCGTCCACAGCGCGGTGTCGCCGAAGTCGGTCGCCTTCGCCATCCGGACCAGTCCCTCGCGCGCCGGGATCTTGCGGTCGACCGGCACGGCGTCCTCGAGGTTGCCCAGCAGGATGTCGGACTGGGCTGCCAGGTCGGGAAGCTTGGCCGCCATCTTCGCGTTGCTGGGATCGAAGAAATGGATCATCCGGGAGGGCTTGAACGGCACCTCCAGCAGTGGCATCGGGGCGCCGATCGCAAGTGGTTGGCCAAAGACGCGGGGATTTCGCACGACTAAGTTCTCCTGTTCGGTTAGTGATGAAAACTAGCGCGATGGAGGCCGCGCGAGCGCGGCTGCTGATTGCTGCTGCGCTGCCAGCCGGTGGACCCGGCCGCGCGCGGCGGCCACGCCGTGGCATTCTCAAAGGCGCCACCACAAAGCACCAGACCAGGAGACAGACGTGACCGGAGTGACTGGAGTCGAGACCGAGCAAGCCGCTCGCGAGGCCAGCGGCGCGCATCCATACGGCCGTTACCTTGAGGAGTTCGAGGTCGGGGCGGTGTACAAGCACTGGCCCGCGAAGACCGTCACCGAAGGCGACGACCACCTGTTCTGCCTGCTGACAATGAACCACCATCCGCTGCACATCAACGACGTCTACGCCAAGCAGTCCCAGCAGGGCCGCAACGTCGTCGTCGGGCCGCTGGTGTATTCGCTGGCGCTCGGGATGAGCGTCTCGGACGTCAGCGGCAAGGCGATCGCGAACCTCGCGACCGAAGAGCTCAAGCACCCCGCGCCGGTGTTTCACGGCGACACCCTGTTCTGCGAGTCCGAGGTGCTCGAGGTCAAGCCGTCGCAGTCCAAGCTCGACCGGGGCACGGTCAGGGTGCACACGCGCGTGCTCAACCAGGACGGCGTGCTGGTGGCGGAGTTCAAGCGCCTCGTGCTGGTGCCGCGCAAGGAGCCGGGCGGAACGCTCGCCGGGGCCGAGTCCAACGTCGAGTAGCGCCATCAGCAGCGCCCGACGCAATCAGGTGGTTATACGCAGACCGATTCGGGGTTTTCCGAGATACCCTTGGCTACGCCTGCGTAAATAAAAGGAGTATGAACATGGCTCACACGGCCCCGAGCGACCAAGCAACGACGACCCATGCGCGCCTGCAGGCATGGGTGGAGGACGTCGCTGCGCTCACGCAACCCGACGAAGTCCACTGGTGCGACGGGTCCGCCGAGGAGAGCGAGTGGCTGGCGCAGACGCTCGTCGACGCCGGCACGTTCCAGCGGCTCTCGGATGCCAAGCGGCCCAACTCCTATCTGGCGTTGTCGGATCCCGACGACGTCGCGCGGGTCGAGGACCGGACGTTCATCTGCTCGCAGACCCCCGACGACGCCGGGCCGACCAACAACTGGCGCGAGCCCAAGGAGATGCGGCTCGCGCTGACGGAGCTGTTCGAGGGCTCGATGCGCGGCCGCACGATGTACGTGGTGCCGTTCTCGATGGGCCCGCTGGGCTCTGACATCGCCTACATCGGCGTGCAGCTGACCGACTCCGCGTACGTCGCCGCGTCGATGCGGGTGATGACGAGGATGGGTCAGCCCGCGCTCGACGTGCTGGGCGCGGACGGCGACTACGTCCCCTGCCTGCACTCGGTTGGGATGCCGCTGACCGACGGCATGTCCGACGTGCCGTGGCCGTGCAACGCCGACAACAAGTACATCGTCCACTTCCCCGAGACGCGCGAGATCTGGTCCTTCGGCTCGGGCTACGGCGGCAACGCGCTGCTTGGCAAGAAGTGCTTCGCGCTGCGGATCGCGTCGGTGATGGCGCGCGACGAGGGGTGGCTGGCCGAGCACATGCTGATCCTGAAGGTGACCTCGCCCGACGGTGACGTCAAGTATCTGGCGGCGGCGTTCCCGAGCGCCTGCGGCAAGACCAACCTCGCGATGCTGATTCCGGCGCTGCCCGACTGGAAGGTGGAGACGATCGGCGACGACATCGCGTGGATGAAGTTCGGCCCCGACGGCCAGCTGTACGCGGTCAATCCGGAGGCCGGTTTCTTCGGCGTCGCGCCCGGCACCGGCGCGATCACCAACCCCAACGCGATCGCGACGATCGCCAGCAACTCGGTCTTCACCAACTGTGCGCTGACCGACGACGGTGACGTGTGGTGGGAGGGCCTGACCGAGCAGCCGCCGGCGCACGCGATCGACTGGCGCGGCAACGACTGGACGCCGGCGTCCGACAAGCCCGCGGCGCACCCCAATGCCCGCTTCAGCACGCCCGCGTCGCAGTGCCCGTCGATCGCCGACGAGTGGGAGGACCCGAACGGCGTGCCGATCTCGGCGATCCTGTTCGGCGGCCGACGCTCGACGGTGGTGCCGCTCGTCCACGAGGCGCGCGACTGGGAGCACGGTGTGTTCCTGGGCTCGGTGATGTCCTCGGAGACGACCGCGGCCGCGGCGGGCCGGGTCGGGCGGCTGCGCTGGGACCCGATGGCGATGCTGCCGTTCTGCGGCTACCACATGGCTGACTACTTCGCCCACTGGCTCGCGATCGGCCGCCACGAGGGCGCGAGGCTGCCGAAGATCTTCTACGTCAACTGGTTCCGCAAGGACGCCGACGGGAAGTTCATGTGGCCCGGCTACGGCGAGAACTCGCGCGTGCTGGAGTGGATCGTGCGCCGCTGCCAGGGCCGCGCCGAGGCGGTCGAGAGCGTGATCGGGCTGCTGCCGGAGGCCGGCGAGGGCGGGATCGACGTCAGCGGGCTGGGCATCAGCGCCGCGACGATGGAGCAGCTGCTCGCGGTTGACGTCGACGGCTGGAAGCAGCAGCTGCCGCAGATGCACGAGCACTACGCCGAGTTCGGCGTCAAGCTGCCGGCCGAGCTGCACGCGCAACTCGACGCGCTCGACGCCAGGCTGCACGCCTAGCGACATCCGTACCCTGGTGGGGTGGCGCTCGCGTTCATCCCATCCGACGCCGGCCTGCTGGCACTGCAGGCCGGCGTCGTCGCTTCGCCGCGCGTCGTGGGCCGAGTCCCGGCTGCGGCTCGGCTGCGCGGCCGTGGCTGGGCGCTGGTCCCGATCGCGTCGATCGTGCTGGTCGTGTTCGCGATCCGGTACGTGTCCGACACGGCCACCGGGCTCACGTACCTGGCGCTGATCGCGGTGCCGCCACTGGCCGCGGCGGCGCTCGGCTGGGCGGCGCGTGGAGCCAGGCCGGTCGCGATCGTGGCCGCGATCGGGCTGTTCGTGCTGGCCTGGGCCGCGCGTACGTCGCTCGCTGGCGAGGCAGCCGCGGCGCTGCTGTCGGCGCTCAGCTGCGTCACGCTCGGGGTGCTGCTGGCGGCGGTCACGCCGCCGAGCTGGCTGAAGGTCGGGATCGTGCTGATGGCCGGCGCCGACACGTGGCTGGTCGTGTCCGACCTGCTGCAGGCGCCGAACGCGACGCTGATCGCCGCCGCGCCCGGGGGCGGCCTGCCGCAGCTGCAGAGCGAGCTGTTCGGAACCGTCTCGATGGGCTACGGCGACCTGTTCGTCGCCGGCCTGCTCGGCGCGGTGCTCGCGCACGACCGCCGGCGCCAGTGGCGGGCCGCGTTGCTGACGCTGGCGATCGCGGCCGTGTTCGATCTTCTGTTCCTAGCGGTCAGCGAGTTGCCGGCGACGGTTCCGGTGGCGCTCGCGCTGATCGTCGAGGAGCTGCTGTACCGCGTCAGTGCTGCCCGTCGCCGGTCGATGCCGGCGGGCGCGACTCCTCAGCAAGCGATGTGATCGCGAGGGCGCCGCGGGCGGCCTCCTCGAGCACCTCGGTTGCCTCCTCGGCCGAGCGCGCGTACAGCTCGACCAGCAGGTGGACGACGATCCGATCCTCGTCGTGCTTGTGAAAGCGCACATGCGTGAAGAACTCGCGGGTTCCGTGGTCGCCGAAGGCGGCGTAGGAGAGCGCATCGCCGGCCTCGGGGCCCGAGCAGGTCTCGACATCGTCGGCTTCGACGGTCACCGTGCACGAGGCGACCCACGGCGTCCCTGCGATCATCCGCTCCCAGCGATCCTCGATCGGCTCGACGCGGCCGTTGTGAAAGCCCAGGTGCGGCTGATCGTGCATGCACTCCAGGCACTGCACGACCGCCTCCTGCATCTCGTCGACGACCTCGCCGCGTTCGCCGCTGTCGGGATCGATCTTATGGATTCCCTCGTAATGGACCTGTACCTCGAGATTCTGCGACCAGCATCGGTAGCAGCGCAGCCAGCTTTTGACCTCGGTTGAGCCCTCCATCGGTTTGATTCTACGATGGCTCAATGTGCGACCATCCGGCGGCATGGTGATACGCCGCCGACGCAAGCCGATCGGGGTGGTGCTGGCGGGTGGCCTGGGGCGACGTCTCGGCGGCGACAAGGCGATCGTCGAGCTTGCCGGCCGACCCCTGATCAGCTATCCGCTCGAGGCGCTCGCCGCGGCGCTGCGTGAGGTCGCGGTGATCGCGAAGTCAGACAGCGAGCTGCCGAGCATGCCCGGCGTGACAGTCTGGATCGAGCCCGACGCGCCGCGCCATCCGCTGATCGGGCTGATCGAGGCGCTCGGGGTCGCCGGCGACAGGCCCGTGGTGGTGTGCGCGGTGGACCTGCCGTTCGTCTCCCCGGCGCTGATCACGAGGCTGGCGCAGGCCGATCCGGGCAAGGCGCCGGCGGTGATCGCAAGCTGCCGCGGGGCAATGCAGCCGCTGCTGGGCTGCTACTACCGGAGGGCGCTCGGGCCCCTGCGAGCCGCCGCGCAGACGCCTGACGCGCCGCTGACCGAGATCGTCGCGGCGCTCTCGCCGCGGCTGCTGGAGGTCGAGGATCCCGATGAGCTGTTCAACGTCAACGCCCCCGAGGACATCCTCCAGGCCGCCGGGCTGCTGGACCGCCAGCGGACTCACCCGAAGGTGAAGTCGTAGGCGCTGACGCCCTCGGGAACCTCGACGGTCAGCGCGTCCTGCTGGTCGGCGGGAAGCGACACCAGCGAGTACAGCCGCTGGCCGACAACCGTGACGACGCCGTCGTGCACGTCCGCGCCGGCGTCCGCGGCCGGGATCGGACGGCCGTCGAGCAGCACCGACACCCGGCGCGGGATGTTGCCGGCGGAGGTCAGGACCAGGTACACGTGCTGGGCCTGGAAGCCGCCCTCGATCGTCGCGCCAGCCGACTCGGGCGTCGCGGATTGCGAGCCGACGTCCCACGTGCCGTGCAGCGCGAACTCGTTGATCGCCGGGTCGTCGACGCCGGCGTAGAAGTGCACGCCGGCGCGCAGCGGCTGCGCGTAGCCCTGCGAGCGCTCGTCGTCGAGATACGTCTCCGGCGTCCCGAGCGCCGCCGAGGGCATGATCGCGGTGGCGGTCATCGGCGTCGGCAGGCTGCGCGCGCCGGCGTCGTAGAGCAGCTGGCGCACGGCGGCCTCGTCCTGCTTGTAGTCGCCCTCGCCGAACTGCGTGTGGCGCACGTCGCCGTTGGCGTCGACGTAATACTCGGCCGGCCAGTACGCGTTCTGGTAGGCGTTCCAGGTGCCGTAGTCGTTGTCCTGTACGACCGGGTAGCGGATCCCGTCTGACTTGATCGCCTGCGCGACGTTGCCGGCCTCCTGCTCGAACGTGAACTCCGGCGTCTCGATCCCGACGACGTCCAGCCCGTAGCGGTGGTAGGTGGCGTACAGCCCCTTGACGAACGGCAGCGTGCGGATGCAGTTGATGCAGGTGTAGGTCCAGAAGTCGATCAGCACGACGTGCCCGCGTAGCTCGGCCATCGTCAGCGGCTGGTCACCGGGCGTGTTGAACCACCGCTGCGTGTCGGTGAAGTCAGGCGCCGTGCCCCGATTGGGCAGCGACGGCGTCTGCACGCCGGGGATCGAAACGCCGATCATCGAGGCGGTCGGAGGCACCGTCGAGGCGACCTTGCCGGTCGCGAACCGTGACGGCGGTCGCAGCGCCGCGAGCCGCTTCTGGACCGCGCCGGAGTTCTCCAGCGACCGCGTCGGGTCGACCAGAATCGCCGGCAAGCTCGTGTCGCTGGCGAGCGCGTCCTCGAAGCGGACGTCGAGGTTGAAAGCCATCACGAGGCCGGTGATCAGCAGCACCACGCCCAGCGAGCGCTCGACGACGTACCCGCGCGCCGAGCGGCGGATGCGGCCGATCACCGCGCGCCCCCCGAGCGCGTACAGCAGCATCATCGCGCTGAGGCCGGCCGTGTACGCGACCGCCACCGCGACGACCTTCGCCGTCGCGCCGCTGGTGGCGCTGACCGACGTGACGGCCGCCAGGATCGGCCCCGCGCAGGGCGCGCACACGAACCCGAGCGCGCCGCCGACGCCAAGCCCGGACCAGAACCCGGTGCCGCGCGTCCGCGGCCCGAAGCGCGCCAGTCGCGACAGCGGCGCCTGCACGCGCGCGGCCAGCTCCGGGACCAGCAGCACGAGGCCGAACGCCAGCAGCACGAACACCGCCGCCGTCCGCGCGGCGCCGCTCGCCAGGCCGACGCCCTTGACGAGCTGCGCCAGCGCGATGATCGCGATCGTGAACGCGAGCCCGAGCCCGATCACGATCCCGAGCGGCCGCCGGCGCCCGCCGGCGGCGCCGGCCGACAGCAGCGCCGGCAGCACCGGCAGCACGCACGGCGTGATCGCGGTGCCGGCGCCGGCGATCAGCGCGAACAGCAGCAACAGGAGCATCCGTGCCGATGATGCAACGAGGACGTTGCGAGACCATTAAGGATTCACGAGTTCGGTGGGTGCACTCCGTCCGCCACCCTTGCCGCGATCGGCTCCGGTCGGCTGCCGCGCCCGCGTCGCCGCGCTTTCGGTCAGTCAGCCGCCGATCGCGGACATCGTCCGGCGCGGCTGGATGAAGCCGGGCTCGCCGACGTGGTGCTTGAGCTCCTTGTGCCAGACCGCGTCACGGATCACCTGCTCGAGCTCGTCGTCGTCGGCGCCGGCGCGGAGCGGCGCCCTCAGATCGGTCTCGTTGAGCGAGAACAGGCAGGTGCGCAGGCGCCCGTCGGCGGTCAGCCTGATGCGGTTGCAGTCGGCGCAGAACGGCTCGGAGACCGGGTTGATGAACCCGATCCGCCCCCGGCCGTCGGCAAACCGGTACACGCGCGCGGTCGCGTGCGCCTCGCGCGGCGCGGGCTCAAGCGGGTACACCTCGCTGATCGCGGCGCGGATCTCGCGTCCGCTCAGCACCTGCGCCGGCGTCCAGGCGCGATCGGCGTCGAGTGGCATGAACTCGATGAAGCGGACCTCGTAGGGGGTGCGGCGTGCCAGCCGGGCGAACGGGATCAGCTCCTGCTCGGTGAAGCCGCGGATCGCGACCGCGTTGATCTTGATCGGATGCGCCTCCGGGAACGCGGCCAGCGCGTCGAGCCCGGCGAGCACCCGGGGCAGCGCGTCGCGCCGCGTCAGCTCGTAGAAGCGGTCGCGCTGCAGCGAGTCCAGCGACACGTTGAAGCGGTTCACGCCGGCGCGCACGAGCGCTTCCGCGTCGCGCGCGAGTAGGTAGCCGTTGGTCGTCAGCGACAGGTCATCGACGCCGTCGAGCTGCGCGAGCATCGCGGCCAGCACCGGGAACTCGCGCCGCACGAGCGGCTCGCCGCCGGTCAGCCGCACGTCGTGGACGCCCATCCGCGCCAGCAGGCCGATCAGCCGCGCGATCTCCTCGAAGCTGAGGATCTCGGCTCGCTCCAGCCACGGCAGGCCCTCCGCGGGCATGCAGTACTGGCAGCGGAAGTTGCAACGGTCGGTGACCGACACGCGCACGTCGCCGATCAGGCGGCCGTGGCCGTCGCGTAGCGGCTCGAGATCCATAGACTTGACCAAGCCTACAAAACCGCATCGCGCTCGTCGCGCAGCAGCCCGAACGCGATCACGTCCTGGCGCCCGTCGCGGCCGCGGAAGTACGAGCGCTGGATCGCCTCGCGCGTGAACCCCGACCGCTCCGCAACGCGTTGCGAGGCGAGGTTGCCGGTCGCCGCGCGCAGCTCGATCCGCTGCAGCTCGCAGTGCTCAAATCCCCATCCGCACAGCAGCGCCACGGCGCGGGTCGCGTGACCGTGGCCGCGCGCCTCGCGCCCGAGCCAGTAGCCGATCTCGGCGCGCGCATGCTCCCATGACAACGCCATCAACGAGGTCGAGCCGAGCAACCGCTCGTCGTCGTCGGCGGCGACGATCGCAAACGGCGCCGTGACGCCCGCATACAGCGCGTCGTAGCGCGCCATCAGGTACGCGCGCGCGTCGCTGATGCCGTACGGCGACGGGACCCGGGTCCAGCGCGACAGCTCGGGGTCCTGGCAGAGGTCGACCAGCTCACTGATGTCGGTGTCGCGCCATGGCCGCAGCGCAGTCGGGCCGCGCACGAGCGGGGCTGCGGGCAACACGATCGCCCGCGCGGCAGGCGAGCCCCAGCCCACGGCCGTCAGCCGACTCCGGCGCGGCGTTCCAGCGCGGTCGCCAGCGCCGGCACGTCGAGCTGCTGGTCCTGCCTGGCGAGCCACCGCTCGGCCTCGCGCCGGCCCACGAGCGCGCGCAGCCCACGCTGCCCGTGCTCGCAGACGAAGTCGTCGAGCGCGTGCATGCGACGCGCGTGCAACCGCCGCGCCACCAGCGACAACGACTCGCGGTGCGCGTCGAGTGCCTGCGCGAGCTCGCCGATCCCAGACGGCGGCGCCAGCGAGGAGACCGCGACGATCGCCGTTGCCCGGGCCCCCAGCGAGCGCAGCGCCGCCCGCAGGTCGCCGACCGCGCGGGTCGCGATCGACCCGAGGTCGGCCTTGGTCACCGCGAGCACGTCGGGCACCTCCATGATCCCCGCCTTGAGGAACTGCAGCACGTCACCCGAGCCGGGCTGGACGACGACCGCGACGGTGTCGGCGACGTCGGCCACATCGGTCTCGGACTGCCCGACGCCGACGGTCTCGATCACGACCACGTCGAACGCGGCCGCCAGCGCGCTCGCCGCGGCGCGGGTCGCGGGCGCGAGGCCGCCGAGCCGGTCACCGGCGGCGGTCGAGCGGATGAACACGGCGCGATCGCGCGGGTCGACCTCGATCCGCGCGCGATCGCCCAGCAGCGCGCCGCCCGAGCGCCGCGAGCTGGGATCGACCGCGAGCACCGCGACCGAGCGCTGCAGCGAGCGCCAGTGCGCGACCAGCCGCGACAACAGTGATGACTTGCCGACGCCCGGGGGCCCGGTGATGCCCACGACGTGCGCGGGCGCCTCGCCGCCGAGCGCGGCGGGGGACACCGAGGCGAGCAGCTGCGCCGCCTGCGCGCGGGCCTGCGGCGCGTTGCTCTCGACGAGATTGAGGACCGCGGGCGCGGCGCTCAGGTCGCGCGCCCGCAGCCGTGCGCCGAGCTCGCGCCCGTCGGCCGCGGCGCCGCGATTCAAGCCGGGGCGGCGGTGTCGACGCCCTCGGTCGCGCGTCCGGCCGCGCCCGCTCGGACCGCGTCCAAGCCGCCCAGCCGCTCGCCGACGAGCGCGATGATGTCGCGCATCATTCCGTTCAGGTGCCAGTCCTTGGGCGTGTAGACGCCGGCGACGCCGATCTCACGCAACCAGTCGGCGTCCGCCTCCGGGATGATGCCGCCGACGATCACGGGGACATCGCCGGCGCCGGCGTCGCGGAGCGCTTCGAGCACCGACGGGATCAGCTCGCGGTGCGAGCCCGACAGGATCGACAGCCCGACGACGTGCACGCCCTCCTGGGAAGCGGAGTTGGCGATCTGCGCCGGCGTCAGCCGGATTCCCTCGTAGACGACGTCCATGCCGGCGTCGCGCGCGCGGACCGCAATTTGCTCGGCGCCGTTGGAGTGACCGTCGAGGCCGGGCTTGCCGACGAGGAACTTCAGCCGTCGCCCGAGCGCCTCGCTGACGCGCTCGACCTCGTCGCGCAGCTCGGCGATCTGCTCGCTCGCGGCTGCGCCCCCGGCCGCCTCGCCGACTCCCGTCGGCGCGCGGTACTCGCCGAACACGTCGCGCAGCGTCTGCGACCACTCGCCGGTCGTCGCGCCGGCGCGCGCCGCCGCGATCGTCGCCGGCATGATGTTCTCGTCGTGGTCGCGGGCGACGCGGGCGAGCTGCGCCAGCGCCGCATCGACCGCCGCCTGGTCGCGCCCCACGCGCCAGCGCTGCAGCGCCGCCTGCTGCTCGGCCTCGACCTCGGGGTCGACGTGCAAGATCCCGCCCTCGGCGTCCGCGGTCAGCGGCGAGGGCTCGGTCGAGTCGAAGCGGTTCATGCCGACCACGGTCAGCTCGCCCGATTCGATCCGCCGCCAGCGCTCGCCGTGGGACTCGACCAGCGCCGACTTCATGTAGTCGACCGCCTGGACGGCGCCGCCGAGCTCGGCGACGCGTGCCATCTCGTCGCGCGCGCCGGCGATCAGCTCCTCGACGAGGCCGTCCATCACCTTCGAGCCCTCGAAGATGTCGGGGTACTCGAGCAGGTCGGTCTCATACGCGAGGATCTGCTGCAGGCGCAGCGACCACTGCTGGTCCCACGGCCGCGGTAGGCCGAGCGCCTCGTTCCAGGCCGGCAGCTGCAGCGCCCGCGCGCGGGCGTCACGGCCGAGCGTCACCGACAGCGCCTCGAGCGCGATCCGGTAGACGTTGTTCTCCGGCTGGGCCTCGGTCAGGCCGAGCGAGTTGACCTGCACGCCGTAGCGAAAGCGCCGTTGCTGTTCGTCCTCCACGCCGTAGCGCTCGCGGCCGAGGTCGTCCCACAGGCGCGACATCGCGCGCAGCTTCGCGTGCTCCTCGACGAAGCGGACGCCGGCGTTGACGAAGAACGAGATCCGCTCGAACACGTTGCCCATCAGCTCCGGGCCGCAGCGGTCGCGGACCGCGTCGAGCACCGCGATCGCGTTGCTGAGCGCGAACGCGATCTCCTGCACCGGCGTCGCGCCCGCCTCCTGGAGGTGATAGGAGCAGATGTTGATCGGGTTCCACTTCGGCACGTTGGTCACCGTGTAGGCGATCATGTCCGCGATCAGGCGCATGCTCGGGCCCGGCGGGAACGCGTACGTGCCGCGGCTGAGGTACTCCTTGAGGATGTCGTTCTGGGTCGTGCCCTGCAGCTGGCGCTCCGCTACTCCTTGATCCTCGGCGCTGACGATGTACAGCGCCAGCAGCCACGCCGCGGTCGCGTTGATCGTCATCGAGGTGTTCATCTGGTCGAGCGGGATGCCCTCCAGCAGCGTGCGCATGTCGCCGCGGTGGGCGACCGACACGCCGACCTTGCCGACCTCTCCCCGCGCCAGCTCGTGATCTGGGTCATAGCCGGTTTGGGTTGGAAGGTCAAACGCAACCGACAGGCCCGTCTGGCCCTTGGCGAGGTTGCGGCGGTACAGCTCATTGGAGCGCCGGGCGTCGGAGTGACCTGCGTAGGTACGCATCATCCACGGCCGATCGCGCTCGGGCAGGCGCGGTGAAAATGACTCCGACATGGGAACCATTCTATGAGCCGGTAAGGTGGATGAGCATGCCAGATCAAAGCTCCGCAGCCCGTGAGCACGCGATCATGCAGGAGATCACAGCGCCGCTGGCGACGGTCTCCGAGGCCGAGCTCAAGCGGCTCACGGTTGACTTCCCGATCGTGCTGCGCGGCTATGACCGCCCCGCGGTCGACGCGTACGTAAAGCGAACCGGTCAGCTGCTCGCCGAGCTCCAAGCCAACCACTCGCCCGAGGCCGCCGTCAAGCGGGCGCTCGAACGGGTCGGAGAGCAGATCTCGGGGATCCTGCAGCGCGCGCACGACACCGCCGAGCAGATCACCGCCCAGTCCCGCAGCGAGGCCGAGGAACGGCTCGAGCGGGCGCGCGACGAGGCCGCCGAGATCACCGCCGACGCGCGCGAGCGCGTTAAGGACCTCGACGCGGACGCCGACCGCATCTGGGCCGAGCGCCAGCGGATCGTCGACGACGCGCGCGAGCTCGCGCGACAGCTGCTCGAGCTCGCCGACTCGGCCGCGGCGCGGTTCCCGCCGGCAGACGAGGCCGAGCCGGCGCCCGATGCCGACACGACCGAGGTCGCGCCGGCCGTCACCAGCACCCGGGCGGCGGCGCCCATGCCGGTCGCGCCGCACACGCCGGTCGCGCCGCACACGCCGGCCGCGCCGCACACGCCGGCCGCGCAGCGGGCGGCGCCGGCCCGAGCCGGTGACGGGGAGCTCGACGAGGGCGACGACCTCGACCCGGGCGAGGATTTCAGCGAGCGCGAGGACACGATGATCCTGCCGCCGCGCCGCTCGCCCGCCCGCCCGGACCGCGAGCGGTAGTGGCGCGCCTGATCGACCTCGAGCACCTCGGCCGCCGGCGCGTGATCGGCGTGTGGCAGGTCGACGACGTCCTGATCGACCCGGGGCCGAGCTCGTGCCTGCAAACGCTGCTCGCCGCGCTCGGTGACGACCGCCCGCGCGCGCTGCTGCTGACCCACGTCCATCTCGACCACGCCGGCGCGAGCGGCTCGCTGGTCGCCCGCTGGCCCGAGCTCGAGGTGTACGTGCACGAGCGCGGTGCGCCCCACCTGATCGACCCGACGAAGCTGCTGCACAGCGCGCGCCGCCTGTACGGCGACGACATGGACCGACTGTGGGGCGAGATCGTGCCGGTCCCCGAGCAGCGCCTGCACGTGCTCGAGGGCGGGGAGCGGCTGTTCGGCGGCAGCTTCGAGGTCGCCTACACGCCCGGCCACGCCTACCACCACGTCTCCTACCTGCACGAACGCACGGCGTACGTCGGCGACGTCGGCGGGGTGCGCGTCGTGCGCTACGGGCCGGTGATCCCGCCGACGCCGCCGCCCGACATCGACGTCGAGGCGTGGCACGAGTCGCTGGCGCGCGTCGCCGCGTGGGCGCCCGAGCGCCTCGCGATGACGCACTTCGGCGCCAGCGACGACGTCGGGGCGCAGCTCGCCGAGGTGGGCAGCCGGCTCGACGCGCATGCGCAGCGCGCGCGAGAGCTCGATCTCGACCAGTTCATCGCCTCGGTGCGCGCCGACGTCGAGCGCGGCGCCGGCGCCGAGCTTGTCGACACGTACGTGCAGGCGGCGCCGCCCGAGCAGCTCTACGCCGGCCTGGAACGCTACTGGCGTAAGCGCTCCGCGCCAGTATCCTGAGGGTGCATGTCCCAGGTGGTTGAGCTGCCCAAGCTGGGCGGTCCGGGGAGCGCGATCGGCGGTCTCTGGCGCGTCGTGGTGCTCAACGACGACTTCAACACGTTCGACCATGTCGCCGAGACGCTGGCGCGCGTGTTGCCGGGGATCACGCTCGCCGAGGGCTACCGGTTCGCAGATCGGATCCACAACACCGGCTGCGCGATCGTCTGGAGCGGCTCGCGCGAGGACGCCGAGGCCTACTGGGGCCAGCTCGACGCCGCCGGGTTGTCGATGGCGCCGCTAGAACCGAGCTGACGCCGTGGCCAGCTAGGCCGCCCGGGAGCGGGGGAGGGTCTTGGCGGCTTGGCGCTCGGGGCTGACGCGGACCACGTTCCAGACGATCCCGAGGCGCTCGAACAGCGCGATCAGCAGCCCCGTCGGGTCCGCGAGGCGCTCCCAGAAGCGCAGCCCGTGAAAGGCCGAGGTTGGGAACGCGTGGTGGTTGTGGTGCCAGGCCTCGCCCATCGACAGCGGCGCCAGCCAGAACACGTTCGTCGACTCGTCCTCGACGTCGAAGCGCTGGCGGCCGAAGAAGTGACACACGGAGTTGATCGACCAGGTCACGTGGTGCAGCAGGAACACGCGCACGAACCCGCCCCACAACAGCGCGGTCAGCGCGGTCCCCAGCCCGCCGCCGACGATCCAGCCGAGCGCGAACGGGATCGCGAACCCGAGCACCACCCACAGCAAGAACAGCTTGTCGACCGCGCGCACGACCCGGTCCTTGACCAGGTCGCCGGCGAACCGCTCGCGTTCGGCCGTCCCGACCGACTCGAACAGCCACCCGACGTGGGCGTGCCACAAGCCCTTGACCGAGCCCCAGAAGCCGGGGCCGCTCAGATGCGGCGAGTGTGGATCGCCCTCCTGGTCGGTGAACGCGTGGTGCTTGCGGTGATCGGCGACCCACGTGATCACCGACCCTTCGACCGCCATCGAGCCCAGCACGGCGAAGATCGCCCGGAACGCCCGCGACGACTGCAGTGAGCGGTGCGTGAACATGCGGTGAAAGCCGAGCGTGACGCCAAACGCGGTCAACACGTAGAAGCTGATCAGCAGCCCGAGCTCGAGCGGCCCGATCGCGCGGTTCCACAGCAACACGATCGCGACGACGACGCCGACGAGCGGCAGCGGCACCCCGATCAGGTTCGCGATCTTGTGCTTGAGCGTCATCTCAAGCCAAGCATACGTTCCACTGTTACAAAGTTTCTGTTCCAAGCGTAAGTAGTGCAGCCGTGAAACTTGTAGGTTTGACATGAGCGTGGGCGATCAGCCCTGGCACGAGCTGCCGTCGGAGATCGCCCGGGTGCTGCGGCCGCGGCTCGCCGAGGTCGCCGACGAGATGATCGAGGCGGTCCGCACGGTGCCCGCGTACGCGCGACCGCTCGAGGGACCGTTCGGCGAGGGCATTCTCGGCGGCGTACAGGAGGCGCTGCGTCACTTCCTCGCCGAGATCGAGGCCGGCGGCCCAGTCATCAGGTCCGATGTCTACCGGACGCTCGGTCGCGGCGAGATGCTCGCGGGGCGCAGCCTCGAGTCGCTGCTGAGCGCCTACCGGATCGGCGCACGGGTCGCGTGGCGGCGGTTCGCCGCGGCGGGAGTGAAGGCCGGCCTCGAGCCCGACACTTTGTACCTGCTGGCGGAGTCGATCTTCGCCTACATCGACGCGCTGTCGGCCGAGTCGGCCGAGGGCTACGCGCTCGAGCAGTCCGCCGCCGCCGGCGAGGCGGAGCTGCGACGCCGGCGGCTGGTGCGGATGCTCGTCCGCGCGCCGCGCGCGGACCCCGCCGCGATCGAGGTCGCCGCGACCGAGGCCGGCTGGCCGCTGCCGCGGACGCTGGCGGTCGTCGCGATCGCCGGCGAGCACCGCGACGCGGCCGCCTCGCACCTGCCGGCCGGGTCGATCCGCGACCAGATCGGCGAGCTGGCGTGCGCGCTCGTGCCCGACCCCGAGGCGCCGCGGCGCCGCGCGGCGATCGAGCGGGCCGTGGTGAGCGCCGGCGCGACCGCCGGGCTGGGCACGACCGTCGACTGGTCAGACGGCGCGGTCAGCTTCGCCCGCGCCCGCGCGGCGCTCGAGTTGGCCGACGGCGCGCCGGCGCTGATCGTCGCGCGCGAGCTCGCCGGCGAGCTGCTGCTGCGCGCCGACCAGCGCCTCGCGGCCGAGCTCGCCGCCGACAAGCTCGCGCCGCTCGCGGAGCTGTCGGCCGGGTCGCGCAAGCGACTGACCGAGACGCTGCGCGCGTGGCTGGCCGAGCAGGGGAGGCTCGCGGCGGTCGCCGCCAAGCTCGGCGTCCATCCGCAGACGGCGCGCTACCGGCTGGCGCGGCTGCGCGAGCTGTTCGGTGTCGCGCTCGACGATCCCGAGCAGCGGTTCTGGCTCGAGGTGGCGCTGCGCTGCAGCCCCCCGAGCGTTACGTGAGGAGCGCCGGAACCGCGCCAGGCGCAGCCGCTACGCCACCGGCCCGGGCCGAGCGGCTACGCCACCGCCGCCGAGCCGAGCCAGAGCCCGCTATGCCACCGCCGGCGGGACCAGCTCGGGCTCGGGCACAGCAGCGAGCCCGATCTCCGGGCCGAGCGCGCCGGCGGTCAGCTCGTCGTGCCACACGTACACGACGGGGATCTGGTAGCGACCCGCGTTGCGCGCGCGGAACTCGCGCAGCTCAGGACCATCCCAGTAGCGGTACCAGTCGCCCTTGCGCAAGAACCACGCCATCTGCGTGATCTTGTACTGGTCGTCGCGCGAGCGATGCACCGAGTACTGGGTCGCGCCGTAGCGCAGCACGAGCGGCGCGACCTGCACGACCGCGTCGGCAAACGCTTCCTGGCGCAGGACGGTGGCGTACCAGGGGATCCAGACGACGCCGGGTGCGTCAGCCACCGCTGCTTACGCCCCCACCTCGGCACGGATCGCGCCGGGCCCCTCTGCATGCTTGCCCTGACCTTCCTCGGACGCGCCGACGAGGATCGCGATCTTGCCGAGGTGCTTGTTGTCGCGCAGCAGCTGGTGCGCCTCGGCGACCTTGTCGAACCCCATCGTCTGCCACAGCACCGGGCGAATCTTCGACTCCTCGATCAGCTCGTTGGCCTTCGTCGCCTCCCACGCGTTGGCGAAGTGCGAGCCGATGATCTGCTTCTGGCGCATCCACAGGTAGCGCACGTCGAAGTCGAGCTGATAGCCCGAGGTGGCGCCGCAGATCACGACCTTGCCGAACGGCTTGACGCACAGCACGGAGGTTGGGAAGGTGGCCTTGCCGACGTGCTCGAAGACGATGTCGGGCGGGGCGCCGAGCGCCTCCTCGACCGCCTTGCAGAAGCGGCGCGACTCGCGAAAGCGGGCGCGCTCCTGGTCGGCGTCCTCGTCGCCGCGGCGCATCATCGCGCTGTAGTCGCCGCGGTCGATATAGGCGGTGGCGCCGAGCTGCTTGACCAGGTTGCCCTTCTCCTCGCTGGACACGACGCCGACCGAGTCAGCCCCGGTCAGCGCGCACAGCTGCGTGGCGAACACGCCCAGCCCGCCGGCCGCGCCCCAGATCAGCACGCGGTGGCCGGGCTGCAGCTCACAGCGGTCGACCAGCATCCGGTAGGCGGTGAAGTAGGTCAGCCCGTACGCGGAAGCGTCCTCCCAGGAGAGGTGCTTGGGCTTGTGCAGCAACTGCTGGGCCTGGACCTTGCAGAACTGCGCAAACGAGCCCCAGCTCGTCTCATAGCCCCAGATCCGCTGGCTCGGGGCGGCGAGCGGGTCGAAGCCGTGGACCTCGACGTCCTCGTAAGAGGCCTGGTTGCAGTGCACCACGACCTCGTCGCCCGGCTTCCAGCGGGTCACGCCCGCGCCCACCTTCCAGACGATCCCGGAGGCGTCGGAGCCGCCGATGTGGTGATCGTCCTCGGGGTGGTAGCGAAACACCGAGACCGGCTCCCCGAGCGCCGCCCAGACGTTGTTGAAGTTCACGCCGGCGGCCATCACCCTGACGACCACCTCGAACGCGCCCGGCTCCGGGACCTCTATCTCCTCGAGCTGGAACGCGTCGGCCGGCTCGCCTTGGCGCTCCTCGCGGATCACCCAGGCGGCCATCGTGGGCGGCAGCTCGCCCGGCTCGGTCCCAACGTGTGTAACTTGACTCAGATCGACGGCCATTGACAAGGATCGTACCCTGGAGCGCGCGACCGCGCTGCCCGCTTATGCGGCGCTCAGCTCGCGGGCCTGTTCGCCGTCGGCGAGCGGCTGCTGCGAGGCGGTCGCGGCCGACGCGAGCGCCGCCGGCGCCGGCCGGTTCTGGATCAGCACCCAGGCGATCGCCGCCGCCGCGACGCTGACCGCGGCGCCGATCGTCAACCCGGTGCCGAGCGCCGACACGAACGCTCCCTGAACGGTCGCGGTGACGTGCGCGGGCTGCCCGGTGACGGTGCCGCCGCTGCCGAGCGTGTTGGCGAGCGCCGCCCGGGTGCCCGCCGGCAGCTGGGGGAGACCCGCGTTGATCTTCGCGCGGCCGATCGTCGTCACCAGCGCGCCCATCACCGCGACGCCGAACGTCGCGCCGACCATCCTGCTCATCGACAGCACGCCCGATGCGGCGCCGGCCTTCGTGCGGTCGACGGCGTTCATCGCGGCGGTGCTCATCGGCGACATCACCAGCCCCATGCCGACGCCCATCAGCACGAAGCCCGGCAGCAGCAGCCCGTAGCCGCTGTGCACCGTGATCTGCGACTGGATCCCGATCGCCGCGGCGACGATCAGCAGCCCGAGCGCCATCAGCGCGCGCGGGCCGGTGCGGTCGGTCAGCCGTCCCGCGAGCGGGCCCATGAAGATGATCACGAGCGTCGAGGGCAGGAACCGCAGGCCGGTCTCCAGCGGCGAGTAGTGCAGCACGTTCTGCATGTACAGCGTCATGAAGAAGAACTGGGAGAACATCGCGAACGTGACGATGAACGCGACGATGTTGACCCCGAGCGAGGTGCGGGTGCGAAAGAACGAGAAGTCCAGCATCGGCGCGCGGGCGCGCAACTCGATCCGGATGAACGCGGCGACGCCGACGACGGCGATCGCAAACAGCGCCACGATCCGCACCGAGTGCCAGCCCCACGCGTTGCCCTGCACGAGCGCCAGCACGAGCGCCGTCAGGCCCGCCGTCAGCGCGGCGATCCCGGGGATGTCGACCGCCCGGCCGACGGTCTCGTCGCGTGACTCGCGGGCGGCGAACAGCGTCACCGCGACCGCGCCGACGGCGATCGGCGGGTTGATGAAGAAGATCGCCCGCCAGCTCACGTCCTGGGTCAGGAAGCCGCCCACGACCGGCCCGATCGCGAGCGCCAGCGCGCTGACCCCCGCCCATGTCCCGATCGCGGTGCCGCGCTGCTCGGGCGGGAACGTCTGGGTGATGATCGACAGCGTCGCCGGCATCATGAACGCGGCGCCGATCCCCTGCACGGCGCGGAACGCGACCAGGACCGTGTCGTTGGGCGAGAACCCGATCGCGAGGCTCGAGAACCCGAACACGACCACGCCGAACAGGAACATCCGCCGGCGCCCGAAGATGTCGCCCAGCCGCCCGCCGGTCACCATCAGCACCGCGAACGTCAGCGTGTAGGCGTTGACGGTCCACTCGAGCGCCGACAGCGACGCGTGCAGGTCGCGCTGGATCGACGGCAGCGACACGTTCACGACGGTGTTGTCGAGCATCACCATGAACAGCGCGAAGCACATCGCGCCGAGCGTCCACCAGCGGCGGTTGTCGTCGGTGACGAGGCGGTGGCGCTGGGCGAGGATGCGGTCGGTCATTCGGTCACTCCCTCCGGGTGGCAGGCGGCGACGTCCGCACGCTCCAGCAAGGCGGCCAGCGCGGCTGCGAGCGTGCAACGCTCCGATTCGGTCAAGGTCTCGGTGAACTCGCGCAGGCCGCTGAGGCGGGCGCCGTTGAGCCGGCGGATCACGCCGCGCCCGGCATCGGTCAGCGAGACGCGCTTCATCCGCCGGTCCTCGAGGTCTTCCTGGCGCGCGACGAAGCCGCGGCGGACGAGGTCGTCGACGGTGCGGCTCATTGCCGGCAGCGAGATCAGCACGAGCTCCGCCGCCTCCTTGAGCGTCAGCTCGCTGGCGGCGTCCTCGAGGTGGTGCAGGAGCTTGATCTGCGTCAGCGTCAGCTCGAGCGCGCCGACGGCCTCGAACAGGTCGGCGTTGCAGTTCTTGTGCAGGTACACGACGACCGCATACAGGTCGCTCGCGAGGTCGGTCCCAACTCCAGTTGCTTGCACGCATGCAAGTGTTGCACGCAAGTTCTGTTTTTGCAAGCGCAACTGATTTTTGGGGCTCTACCTCGCGGGACGAACGCCGGTCGCGCCCTGTATCGCCGGTGAGGCGGCCCGCACCGGCGATACATTGCGCGGCCGGCGCGGGCCCTCGAGGTAGAGCCCCAAATCCAGCAGCGTGCCAGCTATGGCTGCAGCAGCGCGCCGCTTGCGCTGGGGCGAGGCCGGCCGACGTGCAGCGTCGCGGCGGCGCCGGCGGCGACCCTGTATGTGCCCGGTGACAGGTCGACCTGGACCTGCGCGGTTGCCTGGGGGCTGATCGGGCCGCTGCTCGCCAGCGGCGCGCCGCCGGCGGGGGCGATCGTCAGCGACTCAGGCCCGCCGGCCTGGTTGGTGGCCGTCAGGATCACCGGCCCGGCGCCGACCGCGGTAGGCGACAGCGACAGGCGGCCGCCGGCGATGTAGACGCTGAGCGCGAGCGGGACCGGCGGGCGTGGGTCGTTGGCGAACTTCGTCGCGCCGCAGCCGCCCGCGACAAGCGCCCCGCCGAGCAGGATTGCGATCGTTGGCCGCGGAGGGGTCAGCTGAGGGCCCGCGGGGCGAGCCCGACCAACGCTTGGCGCCGGCGCTCCAGCCGGCGCAGCTGCTCCTGAAGCGCCGTCCACGATTCGGGCTCTGCCCGCTCGTACTCGGCTGCGCTCAGGTCGCGCAGGCTCTCGCGGTAGGTGCGCCACGCGTCACGCGTGCCCTCGTCAAGCTCTCGAAGCTCGTCAACGTCAGATGCGATCGGGGTCATCTCAAGACTCCTTCTCTAGCTCTGCCACCCACGATGGTACCCCGGGACGCAGTCGCAAACAGAACGGGCGCATGCAAGAGGATTTTCATGCCGTCCGGCGGCGGGCGTATCACGCGCTGGTTGCAGTTGCTCGAGCACCCGATCGCGACCGCCGAGTTCCTCGTCGTCGACACCGAGACCAATGGCCTGGGTGGCGACGCCTGCGAGCTGACCGAGGTCGGGGCGGTGCTGGTCGGCGGCGGCGAGCTGCACGACCGCTGGTCCTCGCTGGTGCGCACCTCGATGCCGCTGCGGCGCGGGATCCAGCGCTTCACGGGGATCACGCAGGCGATGGTCGACGGCGCTCCGGCGCCCGAGGCCGTGCTGGCGGCGCTCGAGCTGCGCCTGCGCGGTCGCGTGCTGGTCGCCCACAACGCCCCGTTCGACCGGCGCGTGCTGCGCCAGGCGTTCGGCCGCATCGGCCTGGACTGGCCCGACCCGCCGGTGCTGTGCACGGCGGCGCTGGCACGCGTGATGCTGCCGCTGCAGCGCGAGCGCCGGCTGCACGCGCTCGCCGACAAGCTCGGGATCGACGTCGAGGTCGTCCACCGCGCGCTGCCCGACGCCGACACGTGCGCGCGCGTCCTGTGCGCGCTGTTCCCGCGGCTGTGCGCGAACTCGACCACGGTCGCGGAGGCGGTGGCACTGCTCAAGCCCAAGCGTCCCGGTCGGCGTCCGACGGGGCACCGCCGTCGGGCCACCGCGCCGGCCGGCGCGCGGCTGCCCCAGCTCGACTTCGGCCAGCTGCCACGCGATCCCGGCGTGTACCTGTTTCGCGACGGCGCCGGTGTGACGCTGTACGTCGGCAAGTCGGTCTCGATCCGCAGCCGTGCGCGGGCGCACTTCGCGCCCTCGTCCCCGCCGGCGCAGTGGGCGCCGCACGCGGTGATCGTCGACTACCGCCCGACGCGCTCGGAGCTCGGCGCGCTCGTGCTCGAGAACCGCCTGATCAAGCAGCTCAAGCCTCCAGGCAACATCCGCCTCGCGCGCCGCGACGACCGCCTCGTCTACATCCGCTGCCGCCTTGACATCCCGTTCCCGATCCTCGAGGTCGCGACCGAGCCTGCCGCCGGTCATGCCGTCACGATCGGCCCGCTCGAGGGCCAGCGGCTGGCGCACGAGCTCGTCGAGCAACTCGACTCGCTGTTCGGGCTGCGCCACTGCGGCCGGCGGCTGGCGCGGCGCGAGTACCCGTCGGCGTACGGTCAGATGGGCCGCTGCCTGTCGCCGTGCCTGGGCGACCTGGACCCGAACCTGTATCGCCGGCGGCTGGACGAGGCGCTGGCGCTGTTCGTCAACCGCGACAGCGCCGGCGCCCTGCTCGCGCACGTCGAGTCCCAGATGCAGGCTGCCGCGGCGCAGCGGCGCTACGAGCGGGCGGCGTCGCTACGGCGGCGCTGGCGGCGGCTGACGACGATCGTCAACCGGCTCGAGGGGGTGCTCGAGGCGACCCATGCGCGCCCGCGGCTGGTGGCGGCCGCGCACCCGACCGGCGCCGGCGCCGACGGCTTCTGGCTGGTCGGCGGCCGGCTCGTGGACTCGGGGCCGCTGCCGTGCGACGCGCTCGAGCTCGAGCAGCGCAGCGCGGTCGCGCTGCGCCGCGGCGGTCGCGCCGGCGAGCTCGGCGCGCACGTGCCGCCGGACGAGATCGACGAGCTGCGGATCATCGCGACCTACCTGGCCTCGCACCCCGACACGCCGCAGCTGACGCTCGAGCCGCTGCCGGAGCGCGAGGCGCTGCTCGCGTTCGCTGAGGGGCTACGTCAGTCGAACGGGAGCGCGACGACCTCGGCGGTCAGGTCCGCGCCGACGGCGACCTGAGCGCCGTCGGGCGCCTCGCGGCGGATCAGCGCGAGCGCGATCGGGCCCAGGCGCGGCGACACGGCGGTGCTCGTCAGGCTGCCGACCGCGCGGCCCTCGAACGTGACCTCGTCGCCAGCCGTGGCCGCCGCCGACAGCCGCAGCCCCCGCAGCCGGCGGTTGGGCTTGCCCCGGTAGTGCAGTCGCGCGACGGTCTCCTGGCCGACGTAGCAGCCCTTCGTGAACGACACCGCGCGCTCGTTGAGCCCCGCCTCCTGCGGGATCACGGTGTCGTCGAGATCGACGCCGTAGCGAGGGCGCCCGTGCTCGATCCGCACGCACTCGGCCGCCGCCTCGGACACCGGCGCGGCGCCGCCGGCGACCAGCGCCGCGCGCAACGGCTCGAGCTCGCCGGTCGCGCACAGCAGGTCGATCCCGACGTCGGTGCGGATCGCCCGCGCGGGCACGCCGGCGATCGACACCGGACCGTGCGCGTGCTCGACCTCGGGCAGCTCGCAGGCGCCGGCGATCGAGGCCGAGGCAGGGCCGATCAGCGCCAGCAGCCCGGACTCGACCGTGCGCTTGTGCAGCTCGACCTGGTAGCCGACGCAAAACCGCCGGATCATGTTGAACAGCTGCTGCAACGCGACCCGTTCGGTGTCGAGCAGCAGCTCGTCGCCCGCGTCGAGCACGCGCAGGTCGCCGAGCATCTTGCCCTTTGGCGTCAAAAACGCGGCGTAGCAGCCCTCGCCGGGCGTCAACGCCTCGATCTCGTTGGTCACCTGGCCATGCAGGAAGGTCTTCTTGTCGGGCCCGGTGAGCGCCAGCTTGCCGCGTTGCGAGCGGTCCAGCAGCCCGCACGCGCCGGCGAGCAGCTCGTATTCGGTCCCGCTCAGGGCGTTCAGCGAGGTCATCGCCTAAAGGATAGGGACGGACTTGCCGAAACCAAGGTTTAGGGGTACCATAATTCTTCTCATGTCGAGCCAGGAACACTCTGCAACGCGGACCTCAGCGGTCGAGGACTACGCCAAGGCGATCTACTCGCTGCAGCAGCGCGGCGCGCTCGCGGTCTCGACCAACGCCCTCGCTGAGCGGCTCGGCGTGACCGCCGCGTCGGCGTCCGGGATGGTCAAGCGGCTGTGCGAGCTCGGGTTCGTGCGCCACGAGCCCTACCGCGGCGTGTCGCTGACCGACGACGGCCGTCGCGTCGCGCTCGAGGTGATGCGCCACCACCGGCTGCTCGAGCTGTACCTGGTCAAGAGCCTCGGGGTGCCGTGGGATCGCGTGCACAAGGAGGCCGAGGTGCTCGAGCACGTGCTTTCGGAGGAGCTCGAGGAGCTGATCGCGGCCAAGCTCGGCGACCCGACCGTCGATCCGCACGGCGATCCGATCCCGACCCGCGAGCTGACGATCGAAGAGGGCCAGACAACCAGCATGCACGAGCTGCGGGCCGGCGACCGCGGCACGTTCACGCGCGTCTCGGACGCCGATCCGGAGATGCTGCGGTTCCTCGCCGAGCACGGGATCGCGCCCGGCGACCGCTTCGAGGTGATCGACAAGCAGCCGTTCGACGGCCCGTTGTTCGTCCGCTTCGTCGATCGCGTGCAGGTGCTCGGCGGCGCGCTTGCGAAGGCGATGCGCGTGGAGCTCGAGCGGTGACGCCGCCGGCTCCCGTCCCTGGAATCCCGGCTGGGGCAGCCGCCGACGGGGGCTCGATCGCGCTGCCGCCGGCGCTGGCGGCCGAGGACCTGGCGCGCTCACAGGACCGCTTCCGCGTCCACAACGCGCGCCGGCACGGCAGCCGCTGGCTGGTGGCGTGGCTGCTGGTCGGCCCCGGGATCCTCGCGATGCTGGGCGAGAACGACGGGCCGAGCATGATCTCCTATGCCACCACCGGCGCGACCTACGGGCTCGGCTTCTTCGTCCCGTTCATCGTCGTCACGTTCGCGATGGCGTTCGTCTGCCAGGAGATGTGCATGCGCGTCGGCGCGGTCACGCATCGCGGCTACGGCCAGCTGGTGCTCGAGCGCTTCGGACGCGTGTGGGGGTGGTTTGCCGCCGGCGACCTGATCCTCACCAACCTCGTGACGCTGGTCGCGGAGTTCGTCGCGATCCGCGTCGGGCTGGCGTACTTCCACATCAGCGCGGTGTGGGCGGCGGCGCTCGGGATCGTGCTGATCGTGCTGACGCTCAGCGGCGGCCGCTACTGGCGCTGGGAGCGGATCGTGCTCGGGATGGCGCTGTTCAACGGCCTGTTCCTGCTCGCCGCGATCCTCACCGGCCCGAGCTGGGGCTCGCTGGGGCGTTCGCTGGCGACCTTCTCGCCGCTTCCCGGCGGCAGCGTCAACACGCTGTTGCTGCTGGTCGCCTCGACGATCGGCGCGACCGTCACGCCGTGGATGATCTTCTTCCAGCAGAGCGCGTCGGCGGACAAAGGCCTGACGCCCGCCGACCTGCGCCACGGCCGCTGGGACACGATCGCCGGCGCGGTGATGGCGGCGCTGTTCGGAATCGGGGCGCTGGTCGCGGGGGCGGCGCTGTTCGGTCACGGCGGCGCGCAGATCCAGGGGCTTGCCGGCGCGGGGTTCCCTGGCGCGCTCGCGCACGTGTCCGGCCGAGTGGTCGCGAGCCTGTTCGCGCTCGGCCTGATCGAGGCCGGCGCGGTCGCGGTGCTGACGATCTCGGCCAGCACCGGCTACGCGGTCGGCGAGTGCATCGGCGTGCCGCACAGCCTCAACAGCACCGCCGGCGGCGAGGCCGTGTTCCTGGGGGCCAACGTCGGCGCGGCGCTGATCGCCGGCGCCGTGATCCTGATTCCCGGCGTGCCGCTGCTGACGATCGCGCTCAACGCCAACGTGCTGGCGACGGTGCTGTTGCCGGTCGCGCTGGTGTTCCTGATCCTGCTCGCGTCAGACCGCCAGCTGATGGGGCGATGGGCCAACGGCGCCGTCCTCAATCGCGTCGCGATTGCGATCGTCGCGTTCATCTCGCTGTGCGGCAGCGCGTACGCGGTCGACTCGTTCCTGCAGGCCGTCCATCTGCTCTGAGATGGGCGATCACGAGCACTATCTCGAGCCCGACCAGCTGGTCGCAGAGCGGTCGCGCCCGCTGCCGCGCGCAGCCCTGAGCGCCCGCGTGCGCGCCGGGCTGTGGGCGCTGCGCGTGGTCTCGATCGTCCTCGGTGCGATGGTCGTGTACGTGTTCGTCGTCTCGCTGGGCCATTGAGGGCTCGTCGCGCGGTACGCTGCGCAGCGCGGATGCCGAGCATGGGACTCGCGGACACCTTCACCGAGATCGTCGACTCGCTGCCCGACGATTGGACCGACCTCGAGCTCGATCTGCGGATCTTCGACGAGCGACGGTACGTCGACGCGGCCGTCCTGACCGTGATCTGCAACGCCCAGCCCTACTCCAAGCACGACTGGCACTGGCGGCTGCTGGTCGCGCACCGCTTCGGCCACGCCGCCGCCGCGCCCGCCGTCTACGGCGCGCTGAAGCTGCTCGACGATGCCGGCATCGACGGCGAGCTGGCGGTCCGCGAGGTCCGCACCGGGCGGGTCGAGGTGACGCAGATGTGGGGCCGGCCGGAGTCGGTGCGCGAGGAGTTCAAGCGCCGGCGGGCGCAGTAGCCGCGGCCACGAAGCTGCGGTCAAACGTCGCGGCGACGTCGGGGGCGCGGGCGACGATCCCAAACCTGGCTTCCCAGCGGGCCCAGGCGGCGAGCACGGTTGGCTGCAGGTCCCCGATTCGCCCGTCGGGCGCCTTGAACGCCGGCAGCAGCGCTTGCAGCTGTGGCGCGAGCAGCGATCGATCGATCCCGGGCACCTCGCGCTCGAGCGCCGCGATCGCGCTCGCCGGGTCTGCCAGCGCCGTCTGATAGCCGCGCACCAGCACCTTGACGACCGCCTGCGCGAGCGCGGGGTCGCCGCGCAGCTGCGCGCCGGTCGCGCACAGCACGAGCTCGGGGTACGGGGGGGCTCCGTACTGATCGACGCGGAACACGTGGAAGCCCGGCCGGTCGTGGGCGAGCGTGATCCCCTCGTCGTTCCAGAACGCGGTCGCGGCCGCGACCCGGCCCGACAGCAGCGCCGCGACCGCGTCGAAGCCGATCGTGACGGTCTTGACGGCCTTCGGGTGGCCGCCCGAGCCGGCGATCACCGAGCGCAGCACCGCGAGGTCGCTCGGGTCGCCGGTCACGCCGACGGTCTTGCCCGCCAGCGCGCGTGGGTCGGTGATCGGCGGCGCGGCGATCACGGCCGCCAGCGGCCGCTCGACGATCGCCATGATCCCGACGACGTCGGCACCGCGCTCGCGCGCGATCGCGAGGTCGTGGATGTCGAGGATCGCGAAGTTCGCCCGGCCGGTCTCGAGCAGCCTGATCGAGTCCGTCGAGGCGGTCGGGGTGATGATCCGCAGCGCCACGCCGGCGGCGCGGGCATAGCCGCGGGCAAGCGCGGTGTAGATCCCGGCATGGACGGCGTTGGGCGTGAAGTCGAGCACCAGCGTCGCGTTGCGAGCGTGGGGCGAGGCGCCGGCGCTGGTGCCGCAGCCGGCGAGGGCGATCGCGGCGGCGATCAGCAGCGGCAGGACGCGTCGCATCAGCGAGGGCAGGATAGGGGCTCTCGTAGAATCAGCGGTGCGCATGCGACGACGGGTGACCTTCAGCCGCAACCTGACGCTGTCGCTGTCACGGACCTGCCGCTGCTACTGCAAGTACTGCTCGTTCGCGACCCGCCAGGCGCATCTGCACGCGCCGGCGGAGGTGTTGCAGATCCTCGACGACGCGGTCTCCAAGCACCGCGTCAAGGAGCTGCTGGTGCTGACCGGAGAGCGGCCCGAGGTCAACGCGCAGGTCGCGGCCTTGTTGGCGCAGTACGGGTTCGAGGACTTCACCGGATACGTGGCGTGGGCGTGCGAGCAGGCGCTGGAGCGCGGGCTGCTGCCGCACACGAACCTCGGCGTGCTGGGCGCCGGCGACCTCGCGCGGCTGCGCGAGGTGACCGCCTCCCAGGGCCTGATGCTCGAGTCGACCAACCCCGAGCTGGTCGTCCACCAGGGGTCGCCGAGCAAGCACCCGGCGCGCCGGCTGGAGACGATCGCGGCCGCCGGCGAGCTCGAGATCCCGTTCACGTCGGGGATCCTGGTCGGGATCGGCGAGTCCTCGGGCGAGCGGATCGCGGCGCTGGAGGCGCTGGCGCAGCTGCACGCCCGCTACGGCCACATCCAGGAGGTGATCCTCCAGAACTACGTTCCCCACCAGCGCTACTACGGCCGCGAGCCGGCCCAGATCGCCGACGCCGCGACGCGTTCGTACTGGCGCACGGGGGTCTGGGAGGGCCCGGTGCGCGACGCGCCGGCGTGGGCGTGCGCGGTGACGCTGGATGACATGAAGCGGCTCGTAGCCGAGGCGCGGCGGCTGCTGCCGGGGGTCGGGATCCAGGTGCCGCCCAACCTGTCTGACTGGTGGCCCGAGCTCGTGCGCGCCGGCGCCACCGACCTCGGCGGGCTGAGCGCCAACGGCGACCACATCTCGCCCGAGCACCCGTTCCCGTCGCCAAACCAGGTGCGCCGGCGGCTGCACGCGGACGGGATCGCGCTCGCCGAGCGGCTGTGCGTGTACCCGGAGTACATCGATCCCGACTGGGTCGCGCCTGCGGTGATGGACGTGATCAAGCGCTGCTACTGGTCGTTCATCCCGCGCCGGGGGTCAGGGCGACGCGTGGACGTGCGGGTTGCCGACGGGGACGCGCCGGGCGCGATCGCCGCGGCGCGCGACGGCGGTGCGCTGTCGGCCGCGCAGCTGACGGCGCTGTTCGCCGAGCAGCGGCCGGAGGTGATCGAGGAGCTGCGCGCGGCGGCCGACGAGCTGCGGCGCGAGCTCGCGGGCGACACGGTCACGTTCGTCGTCAACCGCAACGTCAACGTGTCCAACATCTGCATCGTCGGCTGCGCGTTCTGCGGCTTCGGGCAGTCGCGGCGCTCGCCCGACGCCTACGAGCATTCGGAGGCGGAGTTCGCGCGCCGCGTCGAGGAGGCGGTCCGGTGCGGCGCCACCGAGATCTGCATCCAATCCGGGATTCATCCCGACTGGGGCCTCGAGGAGTACGAGAAATGGCTGCGGTTCGCCAAGCGCCTGGCGCCGGAGCTGCACCTGCACGCGTACTCGCCGATGGAGGTCGCGCACATGTGCGACGTCTCGGGCCTGGCGCCGCGGGCCGTGTTCGCCCGCTTGCGCGAGGCCGGGCTGGGGTCGACGCCCGGCACCGCCGCCGAGGTGCTACACGACGGCGTGCGCGAGCGGATCTCGCCCAACAAGCTGCCGGTGGCGCGGTGGGTCGAGATCATCGAGGCCTCGCACGCGGAGGGCCTGCGCTCGACCGTGACCGTGATGTTCGGCCACATCGAGGAGCCGTGGGAGCTGGCCGAGCACATGCGCGTCGTGCGCGAGCTCCAAGAGCGCACCGGCGGCTTCACCGAGTTCGTGCCGCTGTCGTTCATCCCGTTCCACACGCTGCTCGGCCGCACCCACGGGATCGCCGAGATCTCGCGCGAGGAGAACCTCAAGCACACCGCAGTGTTCCGGCTGGCGCTCGGGCGGACGGTCGCGAACCTGCAGGCGAGCTGGGTCAAGATGGGCCTCGACGCGGCGACCGAGGCGCTGCGGTGGGGGGTCAACGACCTCGGCGGCACGCTGATGGAGGAGTCGATCTCGCGGATGGCCGGCAGCTACCACGGGGTCAGGCTCGAGCCCGGCGATCTGATCGCCGCCGCCCATCGCGCCGGGCGCCCGGCGGCCGAGCGCACGACCCTGTACGAGATCCGCCGGCGCTACCAGCTGCCCGCGGCGGCGGCGTGAGCGGTTCGCGAGCGCTCCTGGGGGAGCCGGCGGCGTGAGCGGTTCGCGAGCGGTCGTGGGCGAGCCGGCGGCGTGACGCTCGAGCGCGCGCCGTCGCTGTTTGCCGGCGTCGAGCCGCTCGAGGTGTTCGTCGAGTTGCTCGCCGACATCGACACCGACACCTCGTCGACCGAGTTCTACGACCGGATCTGCGAGGCGATCTGCCGCCTGACGACGATGCGCCGGGCGGCGATCTTCATCGCCGACGCCGGCCGGCGGCGGGTGCGCGCGGTCGGCGCGCACGGGACCTCGTTCTCGCAGCTGGCCTCGCTGCGCCCGACGCTCGTGACCGCCCCGATTGCCCAGCGCGCGCTGCTCGAGGACGAGGTCGTGGTCGTCTCGGAGCGGATCGAGGAGGCGGTGCCGCCCGAGTACGCGCAGGTGCTCGGGATCACGACGCTCGTGTGCACGCCGATGAGCGCCGCCGGACGCGCTTATGGGGTGATCTGCGCCGACCGCGGCGGTGGCCGCTTCGAGCTCACCGACGGCGAGCGCCACCTGCTGTGGACGCTCGGCAAGACCGCCGCGCTGGTCGCGACCGCGCGCAACGCAACCCGCCAGCAGGAGCGCTCGCGCCGGCTCGCCGAGCGCCTCGGATTGGCGCGCGAGATCCACGAGCGCGTGCTGCAGCGCCTGTTCGGCGTGTCGCTCGCGCTCGGCGCCGCGCAGCCGCTCCAGGATGCCGAGCGCGAGCGCTGCCGGGTCGAGCTGACCGAGGCGATCGGCGATCTGCGTCGCGCGCTCGAGCGGCCGCTGGCGCCGCTCCCGCCCGAGACGGGGACGACGCTCGCCGACGAGCTCGTGCGCCTGCGCGCCGCCGCCGGGCCGCCGATCGCGATCGACTGGGACGCCGGCGTCAGCGTCCCGGCTGACCTCGAGCCGCTCGCGCAGTCGGTGCTCGCCGAGGCGCTGCGCAACGTCGGCAAGCACGCGGCCCCGACGCGGATCGACGTGCGCGTCGCGCGGGACCTGGACACGTTCACGCTCGAGGTCCGCAACGACGGCGCGCGTGCCCGCTCGGGCCCCGGCTCTGGCGCCGGCTCCGCGGAGGGGTCGGGGATGGGCTTGCGGCTGGCGGCGTTCGAGGCGCTCGGGCACGGCGGCGTGGTCGAGTTCGGCTCCGCCGGCGAGGACCGCTGGCGCGTCAAGCTGCTCGTGCCGCTGCAGCAGGAGGCCGGGGTGCGGTGATCGGCATGGGGTGAGCCACGCCTCGACTGGGCGCCTCGGCGAGCGGCGGCTGCGGGTGCTCGTCGTCGACGATCACGACGTCGTGCACTGGGGCTTTCGCGTCCTGCTCGGTGAGCAGCCGTGGGTCGCGCGGTGCCTGGCCGCGCGCACCGGCGCCGAGGCGCTCGAGCTGACGCGCACCTTCAGCCCGCACGTGGCGCTCGTCGACCTGTTCCTCGCGGGCGAGTCGGGAGCCGACGTGTGCGAGTCGATCCGCGCCGCCTCGCCGACGACGCGCGTGCTGCTGATCTCCGGGGCCGGGCGGATGTCGGCGGCGGCGGCGCGCGCCGCCGGCGCCTCGGGGTTCGTGTCCAAGGACTGGGAGGCGCACGAGATCGCCAATGCGGTGCGGCGCGTCGGGCTCGGCATGACGCTGTTCGCGCCCAAGGCCGAGCAGCCGGCGCCGCTGCTGTCCGAGCGCGAACGGGAGGTGCTCGACCTGATCGCGGCCGGCTCGACCAACCGCGAGATCGCCGAGCGCCTGTACCTGTCGCCCCACACCGTCAAGGAGCACACGAGCGCGCTGTACCGCAAGCTCGGGGCGCGCAACCGCGCCGAGGCGGTCCAGCGCGCCCAGCGCATCGGTTTGCTCGCGTAGGCGTCGCGTTTTCTCCTCGTTACGCAGGAAGAATCGCCCTCCGGTTGAAGTTGATCCGGTAGGCTATCGACTGGGCCAACGAAGGCGAGAGAGTGGAGCAGGGGCCGGTGAGCGGTGATTCTTACTGAGGTCGCGCGGCTGACGACCGCGCAGCTGCGGCTAATGTCGGCGCCCCGGCGGCGCGCCGCCCGCGCTGAGCATTTCTACGAGCCGCCGGCGCCGCTCGGGGACGGTCGTCCCGGAGACGTTCTGCGGTCCGAGCCGATGGACGCATACGTGTGGCCGGGCGTGCGGCTCAAGGCGCGCGGCTGGCGCGTCCTGTACCGCTCGACATCGGCAACCGGCGAGCCGACCGCCGTCTCCGGGACCGTGCTGGTCCCGCGCTGTGGGTGGCGCGGCGGGCCGCGCCCGCTGATCGGGTACGCGGTCGGGACGCACGGGATCGGCGACGGCGCCGCGCCGTCGCGGCTGCTCGCCCGCGGGCTGGACTGGGAGGCGGGGCTGATCGCGATGACGCTGGCCCGAGGGTGGGCGGTGGCGATCACCGACTACGAGGGGCTCGGCACGCCGGGCGACCACACGTACATGGTCGGTCGGGCGCTCGGCCCCAACATCCTCGACGCGCTCCGTGCCGCTCGCTCGCTGGCGCCCGACGAGCTGTCCGCCGACGGGCCGGCGGCGATCATCGGCTACTCGGAGGGTGGTGCGGCCGCCGCATGGGCCGCGCAGCTGCAGCCGGCGTACGCGCCCGACGTGCCGCTCGTCGCGGTCGCGGCGGGGGCCGCGGCGGCCAACCTCGAGTTCGCGAGCCCGACGCTCGACGGCAGCTTCTTCTCGTTCTTCATCGCCTACGGCGGGATCGGCTATGCGGCCGCGTACCCCGAGCTCGACCTCGACTCCTACCTGACGCCCGCGGCGAGCAAGGTGATCGCGATGCTGCGCCAGTCCTCGATCGTGCAGGCGATGCTGTCGGGACCGCGATGGGCGAGGATGGACGACCTGTCCGAGCCCAACGTGCTCGCGCTGCCCGAGTGGCGCCGGCGCCTGCGCGAGAACCGGCTCGGCGAGACCGCGCCCGTCGCCTCGGTGCTGCTGCACCACGCCCGTCGCGACCAGATCGTGTCGTTCTCGCAAAGCCAGCGGTTGTGCGACGAGTGGCGCGCGCTCGGCGCCGACGTGCGGCTGTACGTGACCCGCGGCGGCTTCGACCACATCAGCGGCGCGCTTGCCGGCACCCCCGTGGCGCTCGACTGGATCGCCCGGCGGCTGGCGCGTGCCGCGCGTCGAGTGCCAGAGCCGGCGGTCGCGGCGCCGAGCGCGGTGGCGCGGGCGGCGGAGGCAGCCTGACCACCGAGCCTGCTGCAAAACCGCCCGTATTTGGCGTGTTTTGTGTTTTTGCAGCCAGGCTCCGCCCGGGTGCGGTCAAGCGCGCCACCCGTCGCGTAGCGCGGCCTGCGCGAGCGGCACCCAGCTTCCGGTCGCCCCGACGCGCGCGATCGCGCCGAACGCCTGCGCGACGCTGCGCGCCGGCCACAGGTCTTGGGGCCCCAGCGCGCCGGCGCGCAGCAGCGCGGCAAGCTCGTCGGGCGCCTCCAGCAGCCGCTCGCGGACGGCGGTCACGGCGTCGACGTCGAGCCGCGACGGCGACGGCCCGGCGAGCTCTGCGAGCGCATGGCGGATCAGCGCCAGCGCCGCCGGCGCCCGGTCGGCCGCCAGCCACCCGAGCGCCGCGGTCGCGTCGCCGAGCGCGCCGGCGTCCTCGCCGGCGAACGCGTCGAACACGGCTGCGGTGAGCGCGGCGCGCGGCGCGTCGACGGTCCGGCTGGCGCCGAAGTCGAGTATCGCCAGGCGCCCGTCGGCGAGCACGAGCACGTCGTCTGGGTCGGGATCGGCGTGCGCGATCCCCGCCGTCAACCCGCCGAGCACGAACGCGACCAGCCGCGCAGCGGCTTGATCGGCGTCCGGGGCTTGGCCCAGCGCGACGCCGTCGATCCATTCGCTGACCAGCACGCCGTCGCGAGCGAGGCTGCTGACCGGCGCCGGCACGGTCAGGAACGGGTGGCCGCGCAACGCCCGGTGCACCCGGCGCTGGACGGCCGCCTCGTGCTCGAGGTCGAGCTCGTCGAGCACCCGCTCGCGCACCTCGGCGAGGATCGCGCCGGCGTCGAGCGCCGGGAACGCGGCCGCCAGCGGCGCCGACAACCGCTCGAGTAAGACCAGGTCCTGGCGCGTGGCCTTGTCGAGCCCCGGCCGCCTGAGCTTGATCGCGACCGGGTTGCCGGCGCGGACGCCGCGGTGCACCTGCGAGCTCGGCGTCACCGCGACCGGCTCGAGCTCGAGCTCGTCGAGCTCGTCGGCCGGCGGCACGCCCCACGCGTCGCGCAGCACACGCTCGACCCGCCGCGGTGCGATCGGGTCGGTGACCGCCGCGGTCGCAGCGGCGCGCAGCTCGGCCTCGATCGGGTCGCCCCACGGCCGCGGCAGCCACGCCGGGTGCAGCGCGGCCGCGGCCCGCGCCAGCGCGACTCGCCCGCTGGGGGCCGAGCGCGCGAGCCGCAGGCCGACCGCGATCAGCGCGTCGAGGCGCTCGAAGGGGTCCGTGTCGCTCACTGGCGCTTGCTCACCGGTGGTCGCTCATAGCCTGCCGCGCTGGAGTTTCCCGGTCGCGGTGCGCGGCACCTGCGCGACGAACGTGATCTCGCGCGGCACCTTGTAGCGCGCGAGCCGCTCGCGCACGTAGCGCTGGAGCTCCTCGGCAGACACGTCGGCGTCGGGCTTGCAGACCACAAACGCTCCCAGCCGCTGGCCGAAGTCTGGGTCAGCGACGCCGAACACGGCTGCGTCGGCGACCGCGTCGTGGCTGCACAGCAGCTCCTCGACCTCCTGCGGAAACACGTTCTCGCCGCCGGACAGGATCATGTCGTCGTCGCGGCCGTCGATGAACAGCCGCCCGCGCTCGTCGAGGTGGCCGACGTCGCCGGTGCTCATCAAGCCCTTGATCACCTGCTTGCCGCCGCCCCCCGAATAGCCGTCGAACAGCGACGGGCTGCCGACGAAGATCCGCCCCACCGCGCCATGCTCGCACTCGGTGCCGTCGTCGCCGAGGAGCTTGAGCTTGATCCCCGCCAGCGGCCGCCCGACGGTGCCCGGGGCTGTTCGCAGATCGGCCGGCGTCGCCAGCGCGACCGCGCCGACCTCGGTCGAGGCGTAGCCGTTGTAGAGCACGTCGCCGAACTGGTCCATGACCGCGGTGCAGAGCTCCGGCGCCAGCGGCGCGGCGCCGCTGGCGACGACCTTCAGCGAACCGCAGTCGTAGCGGCGGCGGGTGTCCGGTGGCAGGTCGACGATCCGCTTGAGCATCGTCGGCACCGCCAGCAGGACGGCGGCGTGGTGGTCGTCGATCTGCGCGAGGGTCGCCTCGGGGTCAAACCGCCGCCGGACCACGAGCGGCGAGCCGAGCCCGAACGCGAGCATCAGCGCGAGCTGGCCGTAGAGGTGAAACAGCGGCGGCGCGACCACGAGCGGCTCGCCGGAGCGCGGCGGTGGCTTGAACCGACCGAGGTCGATCAGCCCGGCCACCGCCAGCGACACGAGCATCTGCGCCCGCAGCGTCCGCACCGCGCCCTTCGGCGTGCCGGTGGTGCCGGACGTCATCAGGATCGTGCGCCCATGTGCGCGCGGGGCCGGGGCGTCGCGCTCGCCCGCCCCCCGGGCCGCCAGCAGCGCGTCGATCGTCAGCTGCGCGTCGATCGTCAGCTGCGCGAGCGGGCGCTCGTGCCAGGCCACGACCCGTGGCAGCGCGCAGCCGGCGTCGTCGAACGTCGCCGCGAACTCCTCGTCGTGGACGACCGCGCTGACGGCCTCCCGGGCCAGCACGTCGGCCAGCTGCGGCGCCGCGAAGTCGGTGTTGAGCGGCACCAGGTCGCAGCCGAGCCGCGAAGCGGCGACGGTCGCCTGCACGAAGCCGCGGTGGTTACGGCACATGATCGCGACGCGATCGCCCGCGCCGAGCTCGTAGCACCGGTGCAGCGCGCCGGCGAGCGCCCGCGCCTGCGCGTCCAGGTCCGCGAACGTCAGCGCGCCGCGCTCGTCGATCACGGCCGGACGGCCGGGGTGCAGCGCCGCCGCGGCCGCGGCGGCGAACGCCGGCGTGACCCCGTACCGGCGCTGAGCGCGGACGACGCGCGCGAGCCGGTCAGGGCGCACCGGCGCGACGACGCCGAGCGACGCGAGCGTTGTCACGCCGCCGGCGAGGTCTTGCGCCACCCGCGTGTAGCGCCCGATCGAGCGCGGCACAGAGCGGGACACGGAGCGCGGCAGAGAGCGCGGCAGCGAGCCGATCAGCGGCGGCGCATGAACCATTCGATCACCGGCAGCTTGAGCGCGTTTGGGACGTAGCGCGCGGCCTCCATCGCCGTCCTGATGGGCAGCCCCGGGACGACCACCCGCCGGCCCGACTCGAGCCCTTCGACGGCCGCGCGCGCGGCTTGCTCGGGAGAGATCATCGCCGGCCGCGGGAGCGCCTGCTCGAACGACTTGCCGGTGTTCGTCTCCCACCCCGCGACCTGCCAGAAGTCGGTCGCGACTGGACCGGGGGCAAGCGCGGTGACCGTCACGCCTTGGCCGCGCAGCTCGTAATGCAACGCCTCGGAGAACGCGAGCGCGTGCGCCTTCGCCGCCGCGTACCCGGCCGAGTAGGGCATCGGCTGCATGCCGGCGGTCGAGGCGATGTTCAGGATCGCGCCGCGCCCCCGCGCCACCATCCCCGGCGCGAACGCCGACGTCAGCGCGACGACCGCTTCGACGAGCACCCGCACCTGCTCGAGCTCGCGGTCGGGATCGGATTTGTAAAACGGCCCGCCGGTCGCGAACCCGGCGTTGTTGACGAGCACCTCGATCGCGAGCCGGAGCTTGGTGATTTGCGCCACCAGCCGCCCGCGCGCGACCGGCTTGCCGACGTCGCAGGTGATCGTCTCGGCGCGGACCCCGTACTCCGCGGTCAGCTCACCCGCGAGCACGTCGAGGCGCTGCTTGCGTCGAGCGACCAGCACGAGGCCGTGCCCCCGGCGCGCCAGCTGGCGCGCGATCTCGCTCCCGATCCCAGCCGACGCCCCGGTCACGAGCGCGGCGGAGCTGGGGGACGGTGGCGGCAGGCTCATGCGGTCGGGACTTCCTACGCCAGTGTAAAATAGATCGAGGCGTGTGTTTCGCCGCCATCGTCGACGATCCACATCCGCCGCCCGTCGAGCGCGACGATCTTGGTCCCGGGCTGGGCCGGCGTACGGAACTCGATCTCGGCATCGATCCGCTCCGGGTCCGGGCCGATCAGCAACTGCTCCTCGAGCGGCTGCCAGTACGCGGCGTTGTTGATGTGACCGGCGAGGTCGCACTCGGTCGCGCGAAACGTCCAGGCGCAGTTGCGGGTGCCGGGCTCGGGCGGGGGGTGGCGTAGCCGGGCCGTCACCCGCCGCTCGCCGGCCGCCTCGCGGTAGCGGTGCAGCTCGGCGTCCGAAAGCGGCGTCGGGCGACGGCTGGCGGGATCGAGATGGACCCACAGCGAGACCGCCTCCACGATCGAGGTGGCGGCATTCGCCGGCGCCACTGGCCCGCCCGCACCCGCCGGCGCGATCGCGTTGCCGGCGCGCGCCGGCGCGATCGCCGTGCGCCGCTCGGCCCACATCCGCCCGAGGCCGCTGCAGAACGTCAAAGCCGTGCACGGCTCCCCGAACCGCGGCCAGCGCTCGACGCGCAGGCGCGTGCGGCGGACGACCCATACGGCCCGGTCCGCGACCCCCGCCTCCTCGACGTCCGCATACGCGACGTCCTGCAGCCAGCGAGCGAGCGCGTCCAGTCGCATCCGTCCCGATGGGGCGCAGTCGGCCAGGCCGGGTCGCATCGCGGACGTGAACAGCCGCCCGCGTGCCGGCGGCGGCGTGAAGTCGTCGTGGCGCACGAGCAGCCAGGGTACTTCCCCCCGAACGGGGGGAACTATGTGCGCGGGCTGTATCCGAACCGGCGTTCGTGCGTACGGTCCTACGGTGCCACTGGAGCTCGACAATGCTTGAACAGGCAATCACGAGGACCCGACCCGAGATCGCGTCGCCCCTCCGCGCTGCCACCAGGCCGCGACCCCGGGTCGCGTCGCCGGTCCGTCCGGCTGCCCGGGCCGCCCTGCTGTCGGTTGCCACGCAGCTGCCGTCCGGGCGCCTGACGACCGCCGAGCTGGCGCCTCGGCTGGGGGTGACCGAGGATTGGATCATCTCGCGCACGGGCGTCCGTGAGCGCCCGATCGCCGCCCCCGACGAGCGGCTGTCGGACTTTGCCGCGCGCGCCGGCGCGATCGCGCTGCAGCGCGCCGAGCTCGAGCCCGGCGATCTCGACCTCGTGCTCGCCGCGACGATGACCCAGGACGAGCTGAGCCCCAACACGGCGCCGCTCGTCGCCCACCAGCTCGGCGCGCGGCATGCCGGCGCGATCGACCTTGGCGCCGCGTGCACGGCGTTTCTGTCGGGGATCGCGCTCGGCGCCGCGCAGATCGAGAGCGGCCGCGCCCGCAACGTGCTGCTGATCGGCGCGGACTTCGTGTCGCGGCTCACCGACTGGGACGACAAGCGCACCGCGCCGCTGTTCGGCGACGCCGCCGCTGCCGCCGTGCTCGCTCCCGCCGCCGGCGAATACGGCGCGGTCGGCCCGATCGTGCTCGGCTCTGACGGCTCCGGCGCCGCGACGATCCAGATCAGCCACGACGACCGCAAGCTGCGGATGGACGGCCCCGAGGTCTACCGGCACGCCGTCGCGCGGATGATCGAGTCGACGCTGGCGGCGGTCGACCAGGCGGGGTTGACGCTCGATCAGATCGACCTGTTCGTCTATCACCAGGCGAACGCCCGGATCGTCAGGGCGCTCGGCGACAGGCTCTCGCTGGCGCCCGAGCGGGTCGTGAACTGCATCGAGCGCCTCGGCAACTCCTCCGCCGCGACAGTGCCGCTCGCGCTCGCCGCGGCGCAGCGCGACGGCCGCCTGAGGCCCGGCGCCCGAGTGCTGCTGTGCGCGTTCGGTGCCGGCTTCACCTGGGGTGCGGGGGTAATCGAGTGGGGAGGCGCCGGTGGTGCATGACGCACCGCCGACGCGGTCAGGGTGCGCGCTGGTGACGGGTGCATCGCGCGGGATCGGGGCCGCGATCGCGCGCGTGCTCGCCCGCGACGGCTGGCCGGTGGGAGTCAACTATCGCGCCGACAAGTCGGGCGCGGAGGCGGTCGTGGCGGAGATCGAGCGCGAGGGTGGTCGCGCGGTCGCGCTCGCCGCCGACATCGTCGATCCGACCGCGCCGAACGAGCTGTTTGCGGCGCTCGAGTCGCACTTCGGCGGCCGCGTGATGGTGCTCGTCAACAACGCCGGCATCAGCCGCGACGACCTCACGCCGACGCTCGGCGACGAGGAGTGGACGACGGTCCTGGACACGGACCTGACGGCCGCCTTCCGCCTCACGCGGCGCGCGCTCGGGCCGATGCTCAAGGCGCGCTCGGGGCGGATCGTCAACATCTCCTCGGTCGTCGGGCTGCGCGCGAATCCGGGCCAGGCCAACTACGCTGCGGCGAAGGCGGGGCTGATCGCCCTGACCAAGACCGCGGCGGTCGAGGTCGCGCGCCGAGGGATCACCGTCAACGCGGTCGCCCCCGGCTGGATCGAGACCGGGATGACGGCCCAGGTCGATAAGGGCCTGCTGTCGGCGGTGCCGGCCCGCCGTGCGGGCACGCCCGAGGAGGTCGCCGCCTGTGTGCGCTTTTTCGCCTCCGACGAGGCCAGCTACGTAACCGGCGCAGTTTTGACCGTCGACGGCGGTCTGGCTGCATGAACTGAGATCAACACGACGAATTGGAGTAGATGAGAATGCCGGCAGTCACCACAGAGCAGGTCGAGTCCCGCGTCGTCGAGGCGCTCGCGAGCTTCGGACCCGACGAGAGCCTGATCACGCGCGAAGCCACGTTCGAGGAGCTCGACATCGACTCGCTCGACCTCGTCGAGCTCGCCCAGATCGTCGAGGACGAGTACGGCGTCGTGCTCAAGGGCGAGGACATGAAGGAGCTCAAGACGGTCGGCGACGCGATCGACCTGATCGTGCAACGCGCCGGCTGAGCGAGGCGCCGGTGAAACCGAAGGTCGTGATAACGGGGCTGGGCGCGGTGACGCCGCTGGGCGTCGGCGTTGGGCCCTTGCACGAGCGCTGGGCTCAGGGCGTCTGCGGGATCGTCGACGGCGCCGGCTCGTGCAGCGAGTTCGAGCCCAAGGAGTTCCTCTCGGTGAAGGAGATCCGGCGCCTGGACCGCTTCTCGCAGCTGGCGGTGGTCGCGTCGCAGGAGGCCCTCTCGCAGGCGACGCTCGGCGACGGGTTGCCATATGACCCGCTGCGGATCGGGTGCGTGATCGCGACCGGGATCGGCGGCATCGAGACCGTCGAGGCCCAGCACGACGTGATGCGCGACCGTGGCGCGAAGTCGGTCTCGCCGCTCGGGATCCCCCAGTACATGCCCAATGCCGGCGCCGCCGCGGTGGCGATGAAGTTCGGCCTCCAGGGCCACACGTACGGGATCGTCTCCGCCTGCTCCAGCGGCGCACACGCGCTTGGCGCCGCGACGCGGATGATCCAGTGCGGCGACGCGCAGGCCGTGGTCGCGGGCGGCGCCGAGGCGACGCTCACCGCATTCGGGTTTGCGTGCTTCAACTCGATGCAGGCGCTGTCGCCGACCGGCGTCTCGCGGCCGTTCGATGCGCGCCGCGACGGCTTTGTGATGGGCGAGGGCGCCGGCGTGATGGTGCTCGAGGAGGAGTCGGCCGCGCGGGCCCGCGGCG